>CAZPVJ010000064.1:0-33636 GCA_964590005.1 uncultured Alteromonadaceae bacterium
CAATTTTTCCCGATCTTCGGGCGGTGCGGATGATTCCCGGCGCAGGGCACATGGTACAACTCGAGGCGTCAGAAGAGGTCAACGGGATCCTCACAGAGTACCTCGCTGATATTTACACGGCTAATTGAGCTTTGGACGGACAAAAAAAGGGCCGCTTGAAGCGGCCCAACGTCTCCGTATAGACCTGATCAGTTTGATGGGGGCAGCAGAACCGCATCGATGACGTGAATGATACCGTTGGACGCTGCAATATCCACGGCGATGACCTGCGACTCGTTGATAAAGAGTGCACCGTCTCGCACGCTCAGGGTGACGGTGTCACCGTTGGCCATCTCGACCATACTGCCGTCTAACGACAGGGCGGTTGTCGAGTCCACAGCCCCCGGAAGAACATGGTAGAGGAGGATGTCTGACAGAGCGTCGGTGTCTTCCAGCAAAGCGTTAATCGTATCGTCCCCGAGCAGTGCGAAGGCATCGTCTGTGGGTGCGAAGACGGTGAACTCGGCTGTTTCATCTGCCAGGGTAGCATCCAGACCTGTGGCCTGAAGGGCTGCTACGAGAGTGGTGAAAGAGCCCGCCTCAACCGCTACGTCGACGATGGTTCCCGCCTCATCTGAGGGTGGTATCAACACCGCGTCGAGCACGTGGATGACGCCGTTGGACGCGGCGACATCAGCAATAATGACCTGGGAATCATTGATGAACAGATTGCCGTCTCGAATGGCGATATTGACGAGGTCGCCGTTAGCCATTTCCGCGGTCTGTCCGTCGAGTGAAGTGGCTGTTACCGAATCAACCGCAGAGCCCGCAATGACATGGTATAGAAGAATATCCGCTAGCGTGTCAGTATCGGCAAGTAGCGCATTGATGGTGTCTTCTCCCAGGAGCGCGAAGGCGTCATCGGTCGGCGCAAACACCGTAAAAGTCTGCGTTTCGTCCGCCAGGGTTGCGTCCAGTCCGGTGGCTTGCAGGGCCGCCACCAGCGTGGTGAAGCTGCCGTTGGCAACTGCGACATCCACGATGCTGCCCAGGGGTTCCTGGTCGGCTGGCGGGATCAGGACGGCGTCAATCACATGAATGATCCCGTTTGACGCTTCGACGTCCGCGGTCACCACCTGGGACTCGTTGATGAACAATGCGCCATCGCGCAGTGTGATGGCAATGGAGTCACCGTTGGCCGTCTCGACCGTGGTGCCGGCAAGCGACTGTGCGGTCTCTGCGTCGACAGCCTGTCCAGCAATCACGTGATAGAGCAGTATGTCACTGAGCGCCTCAGTATCTGCAAGCAGCGCGTTGATCGTGTCCTCACCCAGTAGCGCGAAGGCCTCGTCCGTCGGGGCAAAAACCGTGAAAGTTTGCGTTTCGTCGGCCAGCGTGGCATCCAGGCCGGTAGCCTGAAGAGCGGTTACCAGCGTTTCAAAATTGCCAGCTTCGATGGCGACATCAACAATGGAACCCAACGGTACCGGTTCTTCCGGGGCCGCGTTATTGTTGTTCCGATTGCTGCTGCCGTCGCTACAGGCTGCGAGAAAGACAGCAAATACAAGAGTGACGAAAATCTGTTTGGCGCGTTCAACGAGGGTGGTCATAGGTCTGTCCGTTAACAGTTGGCTTAGGGACAGTTACGCGGGAAGTTTTATTTGGGATGCGCGAGTTCGGTTACGTGATCCATGCAAAAGCGGACAAAAATTGGACGCTAAGTGCAGCGTTAACTGATGGTCAGTGTGATTCCCAGTTTGCCCATTGCCGAGATCTCGCCCTCCAGCTCCGCGGCCGTGAGTGGGTGCTGCTCCAGCCAGCGCTCCGGGAAGTCCAGGTGCAGCTCGTTGTTGCGCGCCTGAATTACGAAGTCGGGTAGTTGCTCTAATTGCTCGACGTACTTGAACAGTGCGGCGAGCCTCATGATCACAACCAACCTGATCATATGCGTTTGCTCCCCCTCGGCTATATCTGTCAGCAGCGCTGGGTCGAGCTTGCCGCGGTGCCCGAGTGCCAGTACCGCCAGTTGCTCCTGCTCCTCCTGAGAAAAACCGGGTAGGTCCGCGTTGCGCAACAGGTAGGCGCTATGTCGGTTGAAATGCTTGTGGGAGATCGCCATACCAATTTCGTGCGTTCTAGCTACCCGGTTAAGTTGCTCCCAATCGGCTTTGCCGAGGTTCCAGTCAGCTCGCATTGCCTTGTACAAAATGCGCGCCCGGCGCGACACGATAGTGGCAGTGTCTTCGTCGACCGCGTAGCGCTGCATCAGGGCATTGATGGTTCTTTCCCTGACATCCTCGTGGGTGAGTCGGCCCATGAGATCGTAGATTACTCCCTCCCGCAGTGCGCCCTTGGAGGTGCGCATCGTGTCGATGCGCAATACGTCGAACAGGGCCGCTGTGATGGCGACACCAGGCGCTATGACATTTCGCCTATTGCTGCTGAGCCCCTCCAGTTTCAGGTCGGCAAAAGCCTCAAACTCCATTAATGCCTGCTCCAGTCGGCCCAGTCCCTCCCTCTGGATGCCGCCATCGCTCCAGCCATTTTGCACAAGAATGGCTTCAATAGCGTTCAGCGTGCCCGAGGAGCCAACGCACTCTTCCCAGTGCGTACTGTTGTACTTGTGCCGAATATGGGAAACCTCGATGCAGGCGCGAGCGTAGGCGTGCCGAAAGTGGGTTTCATTGATGATGCCCCCTGGAAAGCAGGCGTGAGCAAAGGAGACGCAGCCCACCTGCAGGCTTTCAAGTCTCTGCGGCTCGAATTTCTCACCAATAATAAACTCGGTGCTGCCGCCGCCGATGTCGATAACCAGCCGAGCCTGGGAGTCATCAGAGAGAGTATGGGCGACGCCCAGGTACACCAGGCGAGCCTCTTCGCGGCCGTAGACGACATCCACCCGGTTCCCGAGAATATCTCTGGCCGGCTGGGTGAAGTCCCGCCGGTTCTTGGCCATGCGCAATGCGTTGGTGCCCACTATTCGGATGCGTTCATGCTCAACGCTTTCCAGTATCTGGGCAAACCGGGACAGGCAGTCCAGGCCCCGTTCAATGGCATCGTGTGAAAGTACGCCGTCTACCAGGCCCGCGCCGAGCTGGACCTTCTCGGAGCGAACGTCTACCGGCCGCATTTCTCCGTGTTCGATTCTGGCCAGGATCAGGTGGAAGGAATTGCTACCCAGATCGACCGCCGCCAACTGGCTGCCTTCCGGCAATGGTTGCTCTGTTTGACTGTGCAAGCTGCGGTTTTTCCTGACTTATTTTTGAGTGCAAGTCTAAGCCAAAGATGCGGCTAAAGCACTAAGTGCATTGTCAGGTGAGCATTTGCCAGACCACAACAACGGTAACGATAGCTATCACTGTGCTGCGAGTCAGAACTTGTTCATCGACTTTGGACAGCTCTTTGAAGGGCTCACCTGACTGCCGGGTGCGCTGTAGTACAGGCCATTCAATGGCACCTGCAAAGGCCAGACTCGCGGCGCCACCAGCGATCACGGCCACGCGTCCCACGGTCTCCGCCGGCAGCCAGGTGTACAGGCTGTATAGCCCCACCAGACTGCCGATGGTTCCGGCGATACTCATGGTAAAGAACTGGCTCGTTGTATTGGACTTGAAATCCCAGTCATAGACAAAGAGCCCCATCTTCGTCGGCGTGGTGTAGTTGCCACCACTGAACTTGGCTCCAAGATAGTGAAACCATTCGTGGACCTCGGAGGTAAAGACGAAGCCCGCCGCCAGACCGGTGATCATGCTAAGCACAGCTGCAAGCCCCAGCCCGCTAATCGTGAACCAACTGTCTGCCGCTGCAAACAAGCTCAGTGCCAGCACCACGATGGCCAGGTGAAAGGCGGCATGGCGTGCTCTCTCTAACGCCGGACTGCTGCGCAACTGTAGCGCTTCTTCCAGCGTTTCTGGCGCCTCTGGTGTCTCGGGATTGTGTTCTGACATCGCATGTCTCCGTTGCAGGCAAACAAGCGCCCATGGTAAGCCTTATGATGCCACTTTAGCCAGTGATCTTGCGATGGTGCCGCGGGTGCTGTCTGTCGTCCTACGGCACCGGTGATTGGTAAATGCCCTGGTGCTCATTTATAGTCAGCACACTGCGCCAGGCTAAAATTAGAAGAAGGAGTCGGCGGCATGATCAGAGTTTTATCTATTCAATTTGCGCCGGGATAATGCCCCCAAGATGAGCGCCTTACTGTTTGAAAAGCGAGGGCACCAGGCCTGGCTTACCCTTAACCGGCCTGCCGCAAGGAATGTCCTCAATGGCGAGCTGCTGCTGCTTTTGGCCGATGCCTGGCAGGAGGTACGCGACGACGAATCCATAAGAGTGGCTGTTGTCACGGCCAGCGGCGATGAGGACTTCTGTTGCGGTGGCGATCTGTCCAGTGTCATCCCGCTGTGGACCGGTGCGCGCCAGCCGAGCTCCCCGGATGAGGAGCGCCTGCTGGCAGATCCGCTCATTGTAGACCGGGTTATGTTGAAAGATGTGCCTCTCTATAAACCCGTTATAGCGGCGATCAATGGTCGCGCACTGGGTGGTGGTACAGAGTTGTTACAGGCCACAGATATTCGAGTCGCCGCGGAACATGCGCGCTTTGCACTCCCGGAACCGAAATCCGGTGTTGTACCCGGGGCGGGCTCAATGGTGCGACTGGCCAGGCAGCTCCCCTGGGCGCACGCCATGAAGATCTTGCTGTCCGGTGAAACCATTACAGCGAGTCAGGCCCTGCAAATGGGCCTGGTGTCGGAAGTTGTACCCGGGGCGAATCTGCTGGAGAGGGTCGAGGCACTGGCCGAAAGTGTTTGTCGCCAGGCGCCGCTGGCACTGCAGGCTATCAAGCGAACGGCCCTGGAAACCCACACGCTGCCCTGGGCAGACGCTTTCGCGCGTGAAATGCAGGAAGCCGGCGGCGTCATGGGTACCGAGGACGCACGTGAGGGGCCGCGGGCGTTCAGGGAAAAACGAGAGCCTGATTTCAAGGGCAGATAGCGGGTTCCTGAATGCCTGACACTTTTCCCGACCCTGTCCCGTGTGGGCTCGGGCCTATCTATAATGACGGTAATGCGTAGGGAGAGAAATGAAGATTGTAAAGCTGTCGGAAAACATCGCTGTCAGTGAGCAGATCACGGCCGAGGATATGGTCGAGATTGCTGCCGCTGGATACCGGGTTGTCGTTAACAACCGCCCTGACAACGAGGTGGCCGGGCAGCCTTCCAGCGCCTCGATTGAAGAGGCGGCGAGGGCGGCAGGGTTGGAGTATCACTACCTGCCGGTCACGGCCAGTAACTTCCCCGGGCCTGATGCTGACAGGGTCGCAGCCTTGTTTCACGATGATTCGAAGCCGGTTCTGGCCTTTTGCCGAACCGGGACGCGTTGCGCAAACCTGTGGGTAAATACGGCGGATGAAACGCACACCGAGTTGGCAAGAGAAAAGGCACGCACTCTGGGGTACGACCTGTCCATGTCAGAAGCGGCGCGTTAAGCACGCTATGAATAATACCTTCTTCGCCAACAAGTTTCGGTTGACAGGAAAGCTGGCGGCGGGGTCTGGATTAAGTCTTTCGCTCGGCGTCCCGCTATTGGCCGTTGCCGTCCTCTTTGCGGCGGGGCCAGCACCGGTTATTGCAAATAGTGAACCGTTGCGCGGTGTTGTCGAGGAAATGCGCCAGTCAGACCGCGGTCCCTTTTCCCGGATTCGCTGGTTCTGCCGGGATGGAGCCGTTCTGCCGCCCAAGGCCTACGCCTGCAGTGAGCGCGGAGGCGGCGTGCAACATGGGGAGTGGAGCGCGCAGACACTGGCCCTGAGAGAGGATGGTTACCTGGTAGCCAATTTACTGGCGGGTATTGACCCCGAGGCCTTTCTGGCGCTGGCCGATTTCGAGGATCACTACGCCCAGTTGCTCATCGAAAAATTCCTGATGGCCATAGACAATGGCTGGATCTTTGAACGAGCGCTGTTTTACCGGGGTGCCATCCAGGAAGAAGACGAACGCGCCGGGGGCAGGGCGTTACTGACACGGCTGGTGGCGAGTCCCGATTGGCTGGGCCCGCGATTTGTCGCCTTGCGCACCGGCGTAAAATTATTACCGCATGGCCAGGATACAGCGTCGATCGGTAAGGTGCGCCAGTGGTCGGCCTCACTGGCGGAGGATGATCGTGATTTCACCCCGCTGCGCGTCAAGATTCATGGAACGCCGGATGCCAGTGACGCCGCCAGTGTCAGGGCCTATGCCGCTGAGAGTGATCGGACGGATCTGCACAATCGGTTCGAGCAACTTGCTGCGGAAATAGACAAGATCTACAGCGACACCCCGGTGGCGACCTTGCTATCTGGCTGGGCCGATAAGGAGGGGATGGGCCCCGAACTGCAATCACGGTTTAGCGAGGCGGCGAAAAGCTGGAATTCACGACAGTCGGCATCCGATCGCCTGCTCGCCAGTGGCGCGCTTCTGGCGGACATCAGGCGGTATTTACCTGCGGTTGGCCAGCCCGCGTTACGTCTGGATCTGCTGGATCTGGGTTTGCGCCTGGAAACAGAGCATTTCAGTGCCGCTGCCGAATTGCGCCCCGATCTGGCTGCGATGAGCCGCGCACAAATTCTTTCGGTAATCCGGGGCGCGGCGGCGGCGGCCTATGGAACCGGTGCCCTGAATACGCGTCTCTTCGATGCTCTGCTTGCAGCCCTGCAGGTCACCGAGCAGCAAACGCTTCGCCTCGTCGATTACAGAGACGTACTGACGTATCTTTCCCGGGCGCCGGGGTGGGGTGTGCAGGGCATGAGGCGGTATTTTTATCCGTCGATGACACGCCTGGCAGAACTGGATCCCAAGGCACTGTTATTCATACAGGATCAGCTGCGGGCAAGTCCCATGCTGTTTTACTCGTCTGCGCTCGATGTATTACTGCGTGATGCGGGAAAATTGGCGGGCATCAAGCATACCCTGTTCGACAAGCAAGTGGGCGTGGGACTGCACGCGCTGAACCCCGGGCTTGCCCGCGGTGTACTGCATACGGCACCCGACCTGGAAGACCCCGAATCCCTCGACGAAGACGGCATATATTTACTCCCGGAAACCGTGGCAGAACTGCCGCCCGTCGGTGGCATTATTACTGCCGGTGCTGGGAACCCGCTGTCTCACGTGCAGCTACTTGCCCGTAATCTTGGCATTCCCAATATCAGCATGAATGCTGCGCTGGCGCGTGAACTGCGCGCGATGGACGGTCAGCCCGTGGTGCTGGCAGTCAGTGCCGGAGGGCTTATCGAGCTGAGTGCTGACACGGGGCAACGGGAAGCCGTGTTTGAGGCCGGCCGAATGCGCGACAGTGTCAGGATCACGCCAGACCTCGAGAAACTCGACCTGTCGGTCCGTCGCCTGTTAACGCTGGAAGAACTGTCCGCCACTGACTCGGGTCGCACAGTGGGCCCCAAGGCGGCGAAGTTGGCGGAGCTGCGCAAGCACTATCCTGAGGCCGTTTCACGAGGCATCGCGATTCCCTTTGGCCTGTTCTATGAGATTGCCCTGGGTCAACCCCACGCGTCTGGCGTAACACTTCTTGCCTGGATGAAGGCCCGCTATCAGGCGCTGGCGCAGATGCCCAGGGGTATCGAGCGAGAAGAGGCTACGGAGTCATTTCGCAGGGAGTTGTATAACGCGGTT
Organism: uncultured Alteromonadaceae bacterium; assembly: GCA_964590005.1. Taxonomy (GTDB): domain Bacteria; phylum Pseudomonadota; class Gammaproteobacteria; order Pseudomonadales; family Halieaceae; genus CALJFL01. The sequence goes on from CAZPVJ010000064.1 coordinate 7,641, forward strand.
TTGAATACGGTGCTGCCGGATGACTTCAAACGCATGCTGGAGGAACAACTGGTGGCCACCTTTGGCGACCAATCCACGGGTGTGTTCGTCCGGTCCGACACCAATGTGGAGGACCTGGCCGGTTTTACGGGAGCTGGTCTTAACCTGACCCTACCCAATGTGACCGGAGTGGACAGCGTATTGGATGCGATTCCCCGGGTGTGGGCATCCCCCTTCACGCGTCGCGCTTTTTCCTGGCGGCAATCGCACATGACCGCGCCTGAGCATGTGTACACGTCAATTTTGCTACTGGAATCGGTTTCATCCGATAAGTCGGGGGTGATGGTCACCGCGGATATCGACAGTGGTGACAGGGGAGTGATATCGGTAGCGGTCAACGAAGGCCTTGGTGGTGCGGTTGACGGGCAGGCCGCAGAATCCCTGCGAATCAGGCTGGATACGGGTGACGTGCGGGTGATGGCCACTGCGACGGCGCCCTGGCGTCGGGTAACCAATCCGGAAGGCGGCATCCTGAAACTGGCTGCATCGGGCCTGGATACGGTTCTGCAACCTGCTGAGATCGCTATTTTGCGCCAATTCGCCAAGGAATTGCCTGCTCGGTTTCCACCCATTGTCGACGAGCAGGGGAAACCTGCCCCCGCCGATGTGGAGTTTGGCTTCCTGCATGGACAGTTGCGCCTGTTTCAGTTGCGCCCCTTCCTGGATAGCAAGGCGGCGCGCAGCAGCCTCTATCTGCAGGCGATGGACAACGCGGTTAAGTCGGGCAGTGATGTTCCCGTAGACCTGGCAGCGAGCCCGGTGCCATGAGGAAGCTGGCCCCGGTGCTATTACTCGGGTTATCACAGTTGGTCAGTGGATACCCGATCGATGGCTACCAGGAGACGGGTATTCGGCGCCTTGAGCAGGCCCGGCTTACGCAGTTAGGTAGCATCGGTGGTAGCAAGCTAACCCAGGGAGCTTTGTTGCTAACCGAACAGGTCGATATTCGCCTCCCAGGTCGCCAGGAGAAACTGCCAGCAGCCGACTCGGCGTTTACCGCCCAGGTGACTGGATTACTGGGTGATCAGGCGAACAGTTATGCTATCGCAGTTCTTGATCTCACTGATCCTAATGAGCCAGCTTACGCAGAGTTCCGGGGTGACCACCGGCAGAATGTTGGCAGCGTCGGTAAGCTGGTTGCCGCACTGGGATTTTTCCAGGGCCTGGCGGATGTCTATCCCGACGTTTCGGATCGCGAAGCGTTATTGCGTGAAACCGAGATTACGGCAGATCGGTTCAGCCACAGTGATCATCACACCATCCGATTGTTTGATGTTGATAGCAGTGAGCTGACCAGACGACCAATGCGGGATGGTGATACCGCTAATGTCTGGGAATACCTGGACTGGATGTTGTCGGTCAGTTCAAATTCTGCCGCCGCCATGGTCATGAGAGATGCGATGATGCTTCGAGAACTGGGAGAGGCGTATCCACTGCCCGAGAAAGAAATAACCCCCTTTTTCGATAGTCTTTCTCGCTCTGATCGCACGCGATTGTACAAGGCGACGTTCTGGGCTCCTTTAACTGATAACGGTTTGTCGCTGGATCACATTCGCCAGGGGAGTTTTTTTACCCGTGAGGGCAAGCGCCTGGTTGATGGCGGTGGTCTTAGCTACGCCACAGCGCGCAGCCTGATGGCGTTCCTGTTGAAGATGGAGCAGGGTCAATTGGTCGACCGCTGGACCAGCCGCACATTAAAGCGGTTGCTATATCTGACGGAAAGGCGAATTCGTTACGCCTCTTCGCCGGCGCTCAATGATGCCGCCGTATTTTTCAAGTCTGGCTCCCTCTATAGCTGTCGGCAGGAGGAGGGTTTCAAGTGTGGAGCCTACCGAGGCAATGTGCGTAATTTTATGAACTCCGTGGCCATTGTCGAGGAGCAGGTTGGCAACACGAAACTGCATTATGCAGTCACCTTGATATCCAATGTACTACGAGAAAACTCAGCGGTGGTGCACCAGTCTCTTGGCACGCGTATTCACGCAATGATTAAGGCGAGGCATGGCCTCTAGCGAGGCGGTCGAGTACGTCAGCGAGTGACTGGATGATGGCGTCACCCTCTTCGTCCTCCACCAGGGCGACCGCAATATACTTCCCATGCTGATGTGCCGCAAGGACACTGTCGGCGTGAAAGGCCTCCCAGCTACCGGATTTTCGCATCTCGATGGTCACCGGGTTGTCCGCGAGTCCCAGGACAAATTTGTGTTCGAGACCCGGTTCATCCAGCAAATCTTTCATTATCTGGCTGTATTGCTCTTCGAGCAGGTCACCGTTGTCCAGGCGGTAGTAAAGCCTGGCGACCTGGTACGGTGTGGCGGCGTGGGACAGGCCCTTTAACGGGTCACGCCGGTAGGCACTCGCGCTGGCGTAGTCCTTGCCAACCCATAAGCCGCCTGCGCGGGATTCATCATAAAAATCGAAGTGAGGTTCCTGGAGAATCTGCAGTAGCTTGTCACGGCCCACTGCGGCGAGTATTCGGGTGGCGCAGGCATTGCAGGAGATCCGGATCATCTGGTCAAGATCTGCCATAACCACAGCGTCCAGTTCCAACTCGCCGCGTTCCGCCGACACCATTGCGCCCAGGAGAATAGCGACCTTGGGCAGGCTCGCGGCATACATCATATTGTGGCCATTGAGCATGGCAAGCCTTGGAGTTTGCCCCTCGACCATGGTGACGAGCGCGATCGCCAATCGATCATCCCCAATCAGAGCACAGTAGCCCGCTGAGCAAACCGCTTCGGACAGCTGTTCACGTAATGCCTGGTCCTGTAATGGCGGCAAGTCGCCCTCGCTATCGTAATGCGGCGTACCGGCGTGAACGGTCGTAGTCAGGAGCGCCAGCCAGAGCGCTATCATTGTGGGTTTAAAGCGCATATTCGAGATCTATGCCCCATGTTCGTGTCTCGCCCCACAGTATCGCCCTGCTCGCGTGGGGTAGATTGTCTATCGCAAAAGATTCGTAGTCGTTATCGAGTGCGTTCTTGACCCAGGCACCTACCGTAAACTCACCTACCTTTGTCGAAAGGCCGGACAAGGTCAAGCGCGCGTTCAGCAGGCTGTATTGATCGCGATCCAGATTGCGGTTCTCGGCTTTGCGCTCATCGACGTAGTTATAGTTCACGTTCAGGGCCAGCGACCCGAATGCATACGTGGGTAGACGATAGTCGAAAGACACAGTAGCGGTATGTCGGGGCGCACTGGGGAAAGTGAACGAGCGTGGTTGGCCGCTGAAGGGGTCGACGACATCGTCGATTTCAGACTCGAGATAGGCATAGTTCAGGCCGCACAATAACCCTGTTATTGGTGTCGACAGCATGGAGAGTTCTATCCCATTGATTCGGGCCTCACCACTGTTGAGCACTCGCGTATCACTGATTGTGCCGGGCAGCAAAAAGTTGAGTTGCAGGTCGTCAAACCTTGACCAGAAGGCTGCTGCGTTTACTCGAAGCTGGTTTGACAGCAGCTCACCCTTGAAGCCGAGTTCGAAACTGGTGTTTTTCTCTTCCTCGAAGCCATCCGCGAAAAACTCAGGGTCCGGATCCCGTGTATTGAAACCGCCGCTTTTGTAGGCCTCCGCGAGCTTTGCGTAAACCCGCATCTCTTCTGCCAGGTCGTACTCTGCGATGAAGGTAAACGAATGGTCCTCAAAGGATTGGCGGGCGCTGGCTGAAAAATCGGTTTCCGCGGTCGGGCCCAATAATAGATTCCCGAAATCGATGTAATTTTGCTCCTGGAAAATGCGGTCTACCTCTCGCTTGTCCCTGGAGTAGCGCCAGCCAACACTGAGCTGTAATTGTGACGCAGCAAAATCCGGTGACCAGGTCGTCTGTGCATAGAGAGCGGTTGCCTCGTTGGTGACCCGGTTGTCCTCGGCTCGTAAATTAATTGCATAGGCGGAGTCATCGGTGGCAATCAGTGGGAAACTGAAAATATGGTGCAATGGAAACCAGTTTTCCCTGGCATCCTCCTTAAAATAGTAGAGGCCGGCCACGTAATCTACATCTGCTCCCACGTTTCCGAATACTTGTACCTCTTGCGAAAACTGATCCTGGTCAAGCTCCGTTCGCTGGCTGTCGAAGTTCAGGGGCGTCGTGGTGCCGGCACCGAGTTCGATGGCGCCGAAGTCCACTCGGTACTCATCGCTGGCGCCGCTGGCGAATTCTATATAGCTGTCGTCTTCCAGCTCCCGATAGGCGCTGATCGACTTAATGCGGATATCATGTAACTGCCAATCGACGGTGAGGGTGTGCCCGCCTTGTTCAGTGTCATTCGGTTGCAAGGGGACGGTCGTGCTCAGGGCGTCAAAGCGCCGAAGTCCGTAAGTCACGAACCGCTGCGAACTGATTATGGCTGCATCGGCCGGGCTTCCGGTGGGAACACCGGGATAGATAGCCTGTGGCGTGTAGTTGTGGCTTTCGATGAAGGCGTCATCCCAGGCATAGTCGATCAGCAGGTTCTCGTCAGCCTGCCAACGCCAGTCAATTCGGTAGGCCGTTGAGCGTCGGTCACCGAAGTTACCTCCAGGCCCGTTATTGTCGATGAAGCCGTCGAGGCTGTCGTACAGTGCCGAGAGCTTTAGAGCATGACGTTCGCCGAGCGGCAGGTTGAGCACACTTTTAGCATACAGCCGATCGCGGTTCCCCGTGCCTACCACCTGGCGAAACGCCAGTTCGCTTGAGTCTGGCCTGGCGGTGAGCAGGTTGATTGCCCCCCCGGTGGTATTGCGGCCGTAGAGTGTCCCCTGTGGGCCGCGTAGCACCTCGATCCGCTCCAGGTCAGCCACATCGGACGCAAGTCCGGTGGATCGCGCAAGATAGACCCCGTCCAGGTAGACCCCGACAGCCGGATCCTGTGTAACCTGGACGTCGCCAACGCCAATGCCACGGATATAGAGACGCAAGGTCTGGTTGGAGGAGGGGAAGGTGTCGATTACCAGGTTGGGGGACAGGGCCTTTATGTCCGCGATACTGGTAATGCCCAGCGTGTCCAGAGCGTCGCTGTCAAAATTGATCAGTGATACGGGTGTGTCCTGAGCTGATTGCTCCCGGCGTTGCGCAGTGACCACAACCTCCTCGAGCCGTCGCATCTGCTCCCCGCTGGCAGTTAGCGGTTGGCCGGCGAAAGTAAGCGCGGCGACGGCTTGAATAATGCAGGTAATGTCTCGTCTATCTTTGCGGATCGGGGTTTTCCTCTCGTTCGGTCCAGTCGACTGTAGCGACTGGGCAGAGCCGCTACAAGCCCGACGTTTAGTTGATACGGGTCAATACCTTGCACAAGACGATGACGTATTAATAGCCCTTACACAACGTATAACAGGCAGGTGATGAAACCTTTTGCGTGCATGCTCAGGCTGGTGCTGGCCTGCTTGATGTGGGGTCTGGAGATCTCTGCGGTTTCTTCTGCGGAGCCGGCGCTTATGATGCCGCGCGCGGGTGACTCGCTGTTGCTTGATGTGGCCGTCGCCGGTAATCACCTGGTCGCTGTAGGAGAGCGAGGTCACATCCTCGTGAGCGATGGTGACGGGGAAAACTGGCAGCAGGTCACTGTTCCCGTAAGACAGATGCTGACGGCCGTGTACTTTGTCGATGAGCTGCGTGGCTGGGTAGTGGGTCATGACGGGGTGATCCTGGCGAGTCAGGACGGTGGAAGGAGTTGGTCGCTTCAGTACAGCGGCTTGCAACAACAACCGATGATCAACCAGGAAAACCTCGACGCCGCCCTGAGAAAGAGGGACGAACTGGAGCGAGATCTGCTCAGTGCCGATGACGAGGAATTCAGGGCCGACCTTGTCCTGGCACTGGAAGAGGTGCAGCTTGATATCGAGGACGCAGAGTATGTCCTTGCCGAACCCGTTCACGCCTCACCGTTACTCAATATTTATTTCAGCGATCACTTGCGGGGCTACGCTGTCGGCGCATTTGGTGAGTTCCTGTACACCCTCGACGGCGGGGTTAACTGGCAGCGTGATACCACGCGGCTTGATAACCCGGAACAGATGCATCTTAACGCGATCACCGGAGGCCCCGGAGGGCTTGTCTGGGTTGCTGGTGAGAGTGGATTACTGTTTCGGTCAGCCGATTATGGCGAGAGTTGGCAACGACTGGAATCGCCTTACCACGGCTCATTTTTTGATATCGCCTTTGAGCCGGTGAACCACAGGCTCCTCGTGGTGGGGCTTCGCGGTAACATCTTCAGTAGCAGCAACCTGGGGGATAACTGGCAATCGGCCCAGGTTGATGTAAGCCGTTCTTTGGCAGCAGTGACCTGGCTGAACCCACGTTATGCTGCCTCTGTTGGTGCTGTCGGTAGCTTGCAGCTCAGTACCGACGGTGGCGTCAGCTTTCACGACCATTCACTCCCGGCCCGGGCCGGTCTGAGTGCCGTTGTTCTTCACCGGGGGCGTTTGGTCGCCACGGGACAGGGCGGTATTTACAGTTTCCGCGATCTGGGTGATTTCAGTGACTGAGCCAGCACCCGATACCTGGCAGTGGGGTACGGAAGAGCCATTTATTGAGCGCCTCATATTCGGCTCGCGTCCCATACTGTTGCTGCTATTTTTTGCGGCGACACTCACGCTTGGCTGGCAGGCGACTCGCCTGCAACCTGACGCCAGCTTCGAAAAAATGATTCCTGTAGAGCATCCTTACGTGCAGGCGATGCTGCGGCACCTTGATGATCTGGGTGCCACCGGCACCACTATCCAAATCGCTGTAGAGCACGTGGGTGGCGATATTTTCGATGCAGATTACCTGGAGGTCGTCAGGCAGGTTACCGATGAGGTTTTTTATCTCCCTGGAGTCGATTGTAATCGTTTGCGCTCATTGTGGACGCCCAATGTTCGCTGGACGGAGGTGACGGAGGAGGGCTTTGAGGGCGACCAGGTTATCTGCTCGCGCTATGACGGTGGCCCGGAATCGATGGACGAGTTGCGCCTCAACCTGCTGCGCTCGGGTGAGGTTGGACGGCTTGTGGCCAATGATTATGGGTCCAGTATCGTTGAAGTTACCCTGTTTGATCGTGATCCGCGTACTGGCGAGCCGATGGACTATTGGACCTTTGCGGGCCTGCTGGAAACCGAAGTCAGGCAAAAGTACCAGAGCGAAGACATTCGCATTTACATTATCGGTTTCGCCAAAATGGTCGGTGATCTGCTCGATGGTATCAGGGCCATAGTGCTGTTCGCGTTCATCACCTTTTGCCTGACCGCAATTTTATTGTTTGCCTACTCGCGCAGTGTCCGGGCAACCATGGTGGCACTGTCCTGCTCGCTCGTCGCCGTAATCTGGCAGCTTGGCCTGTTACAAGTGCTTGGCTACGGCATGGATGCGTTTTCGATTCTCGTTCCATTTTTGGTGTTTGCTATCGCAATAAGCCATGGCGTACAGATGGTCAATGCAACCGCTATGCACGCCGCGTCGGGAGCGGGAACGGTGGCGGCGGCCCGCCTTGCTTTTCGTGGGCTCTACCTGCCCGGGTCGACCGCGCTGGTGTCAGATGCAGTCGGTTTTCTGACCATGCTGCTGATGCCGATACAGGTAATACGTGAGTTGGGTATAACGGCGAGTATCGGGGTGGCAGTTATCATCGTGAGTAATCTCGTTTTGCTTCCTGTACTGCTCTCTTACTCTGGCATTGGCAGAAGAAGCATAGCCAGGTTGCAGCGCAGGCAGGGCGGCGACAGGCCAGTGGTGGATCGAATGTCTGCCTGCGCGCGCAAACCGATCGCCGGGTTTCTTGTGCTCGCCGCCATTGCTCTTGCAGTGATTGGTCTGCAACTTGGTCGATCATTGCAGATTGGCGATCTTGATGCCGGTGCGCCGGAATTGCGGGCAGACTCTCGCTACAATCTCGACAGCGCCTACATCAGCCAGAATTATTCGACGAGCTCCGACATACTGGTCATTCTGGTAGAGACCGATTCAGAGGCCTGCTCTACCTATGACAATATGCGTTTGTTCGATGAATTCCTCTGGACCATGGAAAATGTACCGGGCGTTGAGTCCGCTATAGGCACGCCAACCGTATCGAAGTTGGTACTGAGTGCCTTCAACGAGGGCAGTCTTAAATGGGCCACAATCTCCCGCAACCAGGTCGCGCTCAACTCCACCTTTAACCGCATGCCTGAACAATTGATGAACCGGGAATGCAGTTTATCTCCCGCTGTCATCTACCTGGCCGACCACAAGGCTAAGACCCTCAGCAGGGTGCTGATGGCGGTCGAAGAGTTTGCGGCTCGCCATAACAGTGAGCGGATACGGTTTGTTCCGGCAGCCGGTAATGCCGGTATCGAGGCCGCCACCAATCAGGAGATCGACCACTCTCGTATGCGGATGCTCTACCTGGTTTACGGTGCTGTGGCATTTCTGGTGCTTGTCAGTTTTGGCTCCTTCAAGGCGGTACTCTGCATCCTCCTGCCCCTGGCATTGACCTCCGTACTGTGCCAGGCGCTGATGGCCTGGATGGGCATTGGTGTCAAGGTGGCGACCCTGCCGGTCATTGCTCTCGGTGTCGGTGTAGGAGTGGACTACGGCATCTACGTTTTCGCTCGCATGTCGCGTTTTCGCAGGCGGGGAATGAATGTGCCTGCCGCCTGGCGAGAGACGCTCTCGACCACGGGCAAAGCGGTGGCGTTTACCGGCGTAACCCTGGCAATCGGTGTGGCCACCTGGATTTTTTCTCCAATCAAGTTCCAGGCGGATATGGGGTTGCTACTGACATTCATGTTTGTGCTCAACATGGTCGGCGCATTGACTTTGTTGCCAGCGCTGGCCTGCTTCCTGTACCGAGAGGAATCCAGCAATGAATAGATATGCAGCAGGGTTAATCACGTTGGCGCTGGCACCATCGACTGCCGCCCTGGACTTCAGTTTTGATAATGGTATCAGCCTTGATCTCGATACGACGGTAACCTACGGCGCTCAATGGCGGGTGGAGAGCAGGAAGTCCAGCAATGGCGCAGATGCGTTTCTGGATGCGCTCGCCGAGAATCCGTTTCTGCCATTAACCGATCCGCGGTACGCCGAGCAGCAAACAGTTTTGCTCAATGGTGACGACGGTAACAACAACTTCGATACCGGTCTTATCTCCAATCGCCTGACATTGCTGCTCGAAATGGATGCGCGCTGGCAGGACTATGGCATTTTTATGCGTGGCCGCGCCTATTATGACGAGGTCTATAAATCATCGGACACGGACCTTGATGCTAGCGGTTTCAGAACCTATAACAGCGGCACCCTGTACGGGGGTGATGCCGACATCGGGGATTTCCCCTCTAAAACCCGTGATGAGCACGGTGCACTTGTCGAGTTTCTCGACGTGTTCGCTTACGCGACCTGGTTTATCCCGGGAGACCGGCTGCTCGATCTGCGGGCGGGACGACAGGTCATCAACTGGGGTGAGTCGACGTTCTACCAGGGCATCAACAGTATTCAAAACAGGGCGGATGCGAGGGCCGCCAATACGCCCGGTGTAGAAGTAAAAGAGATACTGCTGCCAACGGGTGCATTGTATGGCCAGGTTGACGTGCTACCGAACCTGACTGCCGAGGTCTACTACCAATATGAATGGTTGGAAAATGAGTTGGATGGTGTTGGTAGCTACTTCAACATCAATGATCAGATTGGTCCGGGTGCCAATGCGTTTATTATCCCGACACCAGGGTCGCCGTTGATACCTGAGGAAATACGGGGTAACGAATTCAATCTGCGTGGGGTGCCAAAAACCCCGGACCAGGAGGCCTCTGATAGTGGGCAGTGGGGATTGGCATTTCACTATGTTACCGAGAACAGTACCGATATAGGTTTCTATCACGTACTCGGCCACGATAAGAAACCCTCTTTTGTGCTCTCTTATGAAGACATTGTCGGTAATCGTGTTCCTGTCAGTTACCGTCAGCGTTATTACGAAGACATTCGCGGCACGGCGCTCAGTTTTACCACGATACTCGGTGAAACCAATATCCAGGGGGAGTTGTCGTGGCTGGACGGCACCCCGATGGTCAACGCACAGGGCGACCCCGAAAGGGAGAATCTGCTGAAAATTCAGCTCGGCGGTTCGCATGTCCTCGGCCCTAACTGGATGGCTGATAGCACCACGATCACGTTCGAGGGTTTCTATGCCAGTGTCCAAAGCGCAGCCGAGCGCGATCTCAATGAAGACGACAGTGCCCTGGGTTATTCCGTGCTGACATCGCTGGACTACAAAAACGTCTATGCAGGTTGGGATTTGTCGCTGCCAATTTACTTCAAGCATGACGTGTCAGGGGTCGTCAGGGAGTTGCAGGTGATTGCTGGTTCGAAAGTGCTATCAGTGGGGGTCCAGGGTATGTATCTCAACAACCTGACCGCGGGTTTGAGCTATGCCGCTTACTTTGGCGGCGATCGCAAGAATCAGCTGAGGGATCGCGACAACGTGGCTTTCACGCTCAAGTACAGCTTCTAGAGGAGAGGATGTTATGAAGCTTCAATCAAAGTGTCTGCAGATTAGTGTGGCGGCGGTACTCTGCGTGGCTGCCGGTTCGGCGTTGGCCCGAGTGTCCGCCGAAGAGGCAGCGCGTCTTGGCAGCGAATTGACTCCGGTTGGCGCCAATCCCGCAGGCAATGCAGATGGCTCCATCCCGGCTTACACAGGCAGTATGCTCGGATTGCCTGAGGGGCTGTCTTATGCCGGCCCGGGGTCGCCTTACCCTGACCCCTATGCCAATGACCCGGTGCTGCAATCGATAAGCGCAGCAGACGTTGAAGCGCACAAGGCATTTCTAAGTCCTGGACTGCAGGCAATGTTCGCGACTTATCCCGATAGCTTTCGCGTCGATGTGTATCCTACCCATCGCGACGGTGCGTATAGCGAGCGGTATCTGGAAAAATTGCGGTTTAACGCGGTCAATGCCGAGTTGGTTAATGGTGATGATGGAATACGTGGATTCACCGGATCGGTTGCCTTTCCCATACCTCAGAATGGTGCCCAGGTAATGTGGAACTCGCGCACCAGTGGGCCAAACTATACGATGGGTGGTACATACTCGGATATTGCGGTTTTCAGTAATGGCAGCCGGTCTGAGCGTCGCTCCAGTCTGGTATCGGAATACCCTTATGCGAATCCCGATAATGCGGCGGGATTGTTGGAGGACAACTTGGGTATCTGGGCGGCGCGAGTCATGACTACCGTGTCCCTGCCAGTTCGTGACAAGGGCATGATCACCTCTATCTTCGAACCGTACGACTATATAACCAATGCCCGTGAGGCCTGGCGTTATCTGCCGGGCTCCAGGCGAGTGCGGCGAGCGCCGACCGTGGGATATGACACGCCGGACGGTCCCGGTGGATTTATTACGGTTGACGATACGCTGGGATTCAATGGGGCGATGGATCGGTTTGAGTGGACATTGATGGGCATACAGGAGCTGTATGTGCCCTATCACAACTACCGATTTGATACGCCGGGGCTGTCACACGACGAGCTACTCACACCGTTCCACGCCAATCCGGATTACATGCGCTATGAAAAACGGCGTATGTGGGTGGTAGAGGCGACCCTGCGAGAGGGTAAGCGCCATATCTACGGCAAACGACGTTTCTACATAGATGAGGACAGTTGGAACATTACCATGACCGAAAACTATGACGGTCGTGGTGAGCTCTGGAAAGTGGTGTTGATAAACACGATCTACGAGTACAACGTGCAGGGTTATGTGAGCCGCGCGATGGCATTCCACGAACTCAGGGCGGGCGGATATATTGTGATAAGGCTGGTCAATGATGGGGAGCAGATGGACTACACAATGGAGCCGCTGGGCGAGGCCTATTACGCACCAACCAATGTGCGAAAACTGGGCCGCCGCTGACCTGGCGCCTGGCACTTGTACTCACTAACAGATTTGATAGCCTTCCTGCTTCGTCATTCCTGCAGGGGCCCTGGCCATGCGCAATTTGCCAACATTATTTTTCCCGATTTTACTTGCTGTTACCTCGGCGTTTCCCGCCACTGCGGATGAGCTATCCGCCGCCGTTAAACAGGATTACGAGGCGCACCTGGCCGACCTTTTCGATTATTTTCACCGCAACCCCGAGCTGTCATTGCTGGAGCAGAACACTGCTGCCCGCCTGGCCAGCGAGCTACGGGAGGCTGGTTTTAAGGTGACGGAGTCCGTGGGTGGCAATGGTGTTGTCGCCCTGCTGGAGAACGGACCTGGACCCCTGGTGATGATGCGGGCCGACATGGACGGACTCCCTGTGCTGGAAAAGTCCGGGCTACCCTATGCGTCCACGGCTATCCAGGTCGACACCCAGGGCAATGAGGTTCCCGTGATGCACGCCTGCGGACATGATGTGCATATGACCAGCCTGGTCGGGACCGCCAGGGCGATGGCCGCGCGCAAGGGACTTTGGTCCGGCACCCTGATGTTGATCGGTCAGCCCGCCGAAGAACGTGTGCTGGGTGCCCGCGCGATGATGGACGATGCGCTGTGGCAGCGGTTTGGACAGCCAGACTATGCCCTGGCTTTTCACGTCAAGTCGGAGATACCAGCGGGAAAGATTTCTGCTGTCATGGGTTCGCCGTACTCGGGCGCAGACACGGTCGATATCATTGTGCATGGTGTCGGTGCCCATGGCGCTTCGCCACATCGAGGAGTCGACCCTGTCGTTCTGGGTAGCCAGATCGTGCTGGCGCTGCAGACGGTTGTCAGTCGAGAGCTTCCCCCTCGAGAGGCCGGCGTTATTACCGTGGGTTCATTTCACGCGGGCAGTAAACACAACGTGATCTCCGATCGTGCCCACCTGCAACTGACGGTGCGTAACGATAACTTTGAAACACGGGAGCTTTTGCTGGCCGGCATAAAGCGGGTGGCGGAGAACCAGGGCAGGGTGGCTGGCCTTCCCGAGGACAAACTCCCCGAGGTGATCGTGTCAGAAGAGTCTGTTCCGCCTACTATCAACGATGACGCCCTGACGGCGCGACTGCGTGGAGCCTGGGCCGGGCATTTTGGCGAAGAGGTTTTCCACACGGCAAAAAGAAAGGGTATGGGAGCAGAGGATTTTCCGTTTTTTACCACGGACCCTTACATCCCCAGCACGTATTTTTCTATCGGGGGTACACCAGCTGCTGATTTCGAACGGGAAGCGGCGGGGGGCGCCCCTGTGCCTTCTCATCATTCGCCGCTGTTCAAGATTGCACCCGAACCATCGGTAACGCTGGGTACAGAGGCGACAGTAGTGGCGCTGATTAACCTTATGGGCAAGTAGCCTTGATCAGTTCGGGCGCTGGCGCTGGTTATGCCAGATCTGCAGGCGGAAAAGGATGACAGCGATCAGCGCAATCACCTCGGCGCTGGCCTCGAAAACTTCTTCAAATACCTGGCCGGTGACGTTGTGAAAGATTGGCACCTGGTCGATCGTTTGGGACATGCCAAATACAAAGAACCAGAATACGCAGCACAGTGCCCAGGGTACGTGTGCTTTGACTGCGATGGTGAAGGTCGCCCGTTCCTGGCGTAGGTATTTTACCAGGACGACCAGAAACAGGATCACCAGTGCCGCCATAGCCAGTTTTGTCTCCAGCGGAATCATCTCGTGCAGGTAGAACCGCTTGAACTGTGTGGCCTTGGCGTACTCAGAGACCTTGTAGTGATAATCTGCTTCCCGCAAAAAATAGAACATCAACAGGTAACTCAGGGGAATAAATGATCCACGCCGCTTCTTGTCCAGCAGGGCGGACAAGAGGCAGAGTCCAAATGCGGTTCCGATAGCGTATTGGCCAGTCAGTTGAACAGGGCCACTGTCTTCAATGAGAAACTTCAGCCTCACCGGATCTTCAACCGATAACAGTACGGCAATCGATACCAGCATCGCGGTAATGACCAGGGCAAATATGGCTTTTGTTGGTCCCGGCCCCGGATAGGGTTGGCTCACCGAATTTGCAGGTGACATTGCTAGCTCTCTGAATGGTTTGAATAGCGGTGAAGTTAACATAGGCGTGGACTGTACGTCGAAGGGCGACGCGCTGATATACTACTGCGCAAGACCCATCACGCCGGACGTATCCGGCCAGGAAGAGTATGAAAGAAGTACCAGAAGCCCGGCCTGCCAGTACGGTAGTATTGTTGCGCGACGCGCCTGCGGGTATGGAAACTTTGTTGCTTAAGCGTAACAAGGCATTACTTTTTGCCGGTGGCTTCTGGGTGTTTCCGGGTGGCTCGATTGATGCGGATGAAATCGATGCCTGCGATGGGGATTTCGATAGCGCAGCGCGCCTGGCCGCCGTCAGGGAAGCAGAAGAGGAGTGTGGTTTGCGGCCCGACCCGAAACGCATGGTGCAGTTAAGTCAGTGGACAACACCCGAGGCCGAACCCCGCCGTTTCAAGACCTGGATCTACGCCGCACCGCTGCAAAACGACGAGAAAGTGGTGATCGATGGCGGCGAAATCCACGACGCCATGTGGATCGGTGTCAACGATGCCCTGGAACAGCATTACGCCGGTGATCTTGGCATATTACCGCCTACCTACATCACGCTGCGTAGCCTCGCCCCGTTCCCCGATGTGAAGTCGATGCTGGCAGCGGTCAGCTCGGACGATCCTCTGCAGGTCTTGCCCGTGTTCACCCTGACCAACGGTGAAGTGGCCGTGTTGTTTCGAGGGGACTCGGGTTACGAGGCGGGCGATAGTGAGCTGCCTGGACCGCGTCACCGCGCGGTGCTCACTGGAGAACACTGGGATTACATTCGCGAGGATGTTGAGACCCGGTATAGACCACTCACCAGCCTCTGAGTGTACAGGCGCGCTGCCATGGCAAATGACTCGACAGGCTCAATGGATAACTCGCCAGGCACAGAGGGAGCGGGACAGCACTTCGTCTTGTGGGACCTTCCGGTCAGGTTGATTCACTGGGCCCTGGTGATCTGCATGCCGCTCGCCTGGTGGACTGCCGAAGAGGGTAATTTCGACCTGCACTCACGCGTTGGGTACACGGTGCTCATTCTGGTGGTGACCCGCATCATTTGGGGTGTGTTCGGTAGCCGGCACGCGCGTTTTTCTGATTTTCTGGTTGGCCCAGGGGCGGCGATTCGCTACCTCAGAAAACAGGGCGCAGACCGTCCCGGACACAACCCGCTGGGAGGGTGGGCCGTTGTGCTTTTACTGCTGCTGTTGCTGACGCAGGCAGTGAGTGGTTTATTCAACAGCGACGACATCATGTTTAACGGGCCGTTTTACTATGCGGCCAGCACCGGGTTCAGGGATAGCATGGGTGTTGTGCACGAGTATGCGTTCGAGGCATTACTGGTCTTTGTGGCCCTGCACCTGGCGGCGGTGATGTTTCACCAGTTTCGGCTGGGAGAGAAACTGATACAAGCGATGATATGGGGCAGGGCGCAGGGTCGTGAAGGCTTGTCGAAGCCTGCTCCACTGATCCTGGCTATTGCGATTGCTGTCGTGCTTGCGGTGGGTCTGGCCGTTGGCATTGAAAACGCGCCACGGCCACAGCCCATGTGGTGACTCAGTACAGGTAATCTTTTGACTTGTACTCGTCATGACAGCTCTTGCAGCTGCCGCCCGTTTCACCAAAAGCCTCTTTGATCTGCTCTTTATCGCCGCTGGCCGCAGCTGCAGAGAGAGCAGAGGACGCACTTTGGAAATCCTTGAACTTGGCTTCGAAGTCGGCCATGTTGTCCCAGATTTCCGGCTTGGCACGGGTAGTGCCCTTGTCTGAACCTGGCTGGAAGGCGCGCATCAGGTTGAGCTGTCCGACGGCTGCCAGGTCGCTGGCCCAGCCTGCGAACTGTTCATCGTTCCAGGGTATTTCACCCTTCATCATCGAGGCCATCGGCCCAAAGTTCAGCGCCATCAGGGTGAAGTAGGACTGGCGATAGGATTGGGGTATCTGGGTGTCGTCCAGGTGCGAGATCGCCAGGGGTGAAATTGCCAGGCCGCCAACCGTGGCCAGAACCAGCAGTTTTTTGCGCAATGAAAGCTTCATAACAAGAGTCCCGATCATTAATGAGTGTGAGTTCGCATCATAGCCACACAGCGGCTGCGCTAGCAATACTCGACCGGAGATTGTTGAAGGGTTGGCTACGGATGATTTATTGAACCTGTCGCTCCTTATGTCCTTCGCTCGGTCTGTTGCGTGATTGGATTGGGCTACCATGTGGCCTCTCTCAAGAGGACGTCACAATGAGTTCAGAAAAAACCTGGGATTACAGTTTTGATGTAGTGGTGATTGGCTCCGGTAATGGTGGCCTGACGGCAGCTGTTTGCACCTACGAAATGGGTACCCGGGATGTGCTGGTGATTGAAAAGTCCGACCTGTACGGCGGGACAAGCTCGATATCCGGCGGTGGGGTATGGATACCGGGTAATCGGTATGCGAAAGCTGCCGGTGCGGAGGACTCGTTTGACAAGGCCAAGACCTACCTGCGTCAGCTCATTACCGAAGAGGAAGTCCCTGAATACCAGCTTGACGCCTTTCTTGAAAACGGGCCCAAAATGGTCGACTTCCTGCATGAGCGCACCCGGGTTCGTTATGTGTCACTGGCATCCTATCCCGATTACTACACCAACCTCGAGGGCTCGATGGAAGGCCACCGCTCCATGGAGCCGGAAACTTTCGCTGCCAGCGAGTTAGGCGAGGAGTGGCGGCGCCTCAGGCGCACCCACCCAATGATGCACCTGGGCGGGGTGGTTGGTATTACCCAGGTTGAAGCGGCGCTGATGGTGGGACAGCAGCCCGGTTGGTGGAAGTCCGCATTGAAACTGTTCTTCGATTATCTGGTGGATATTCCCTGGCGACTTAAAGACCGTTTCCATCGGCGGCTGGCTACCGGCTGTGCTGGCGTGGCCCGACTGCGGGCCTCATTGATGGATCGCGATATACCGGTATGGTTAGGTACTCCCATGACTCGACTGGTGGACGAGGACGGTCGCGTCGTCGGTGTTGAAGTACTCCGTAATGGCGAACCCCTGCGCATTCAGGCCCGCAAGGGTGTGGTACTGGCCTCCGGCGGTTTCGAGCATAACCAGGCCCTGCGGGAGCAGTACCTGCCCAAGCCTACTGATCACCGCTGGAGCGCCGGTACCCTGGATAACACCGGTGACGGCTTGCTGGAGGGACAGCGACTGGGTGCCAAAACTCATCGCCTGGACGAGGCCTGGTGGTGTAATACGATTTCTGTGCCTGGTGAGGATATCCCCAGGCTAAGCGTTATGGAACGCTCCTATCCTGGTTCTATTATCGTGAATCCGGCGGGCAAGCGGTTTAGCAATGAGTCACAAAATTACATGGCTTTTCAGCAGGAAACGTTCAAGCTGCACAGTGAGGACAATCCCTGTCACCCAACCTGGCAGATCTTTGATGCCAACTTCAGGGCCAGCTATTTTGTTGGTCCGCTCTACAACAGCAAATTCAGGCCCGACTGGATGATACCCAAGTCCTACGAGACCGAAGGGTTTTACGCCAGGGCTGAATCTATCCGTGAGCTCGCCGAAAAAATCTCTGTTGACGCGACCGGCCTGGAAGAAACCGTCAGCAAAATGAACGAGTACGCTCGAACCGGGGTCGACGCGGAATGCCAGCGCGGCGAGGCGGCCTATGATCGCTACTACGGCGACCCCAGGGTTACGCCCAACCCCTGTCTGGGGCCTATCGACAAACCACCGTATTACGCGGTGAAGATCGATCCGGGTGATTTTGGCACCCAGGGTGGGCTGGTGATTAATGCCAATGCCCAGGTGCAGCATGAGGACGGACATACAATAGAAGGCTTTTACGCTGTCGGTAATTGCAGTGCGCCAACGCTTCCATGCTACCCCGGTCCGGGCGCGACCCTGGGCCCGGCCATGACTTTCGCGTACCAGGCGGCGAAATCTATAACGGGCTAC
Source organism: uncultured Alteromonadaceae bacterium (assembly GCA_964590005.1). Classification (GTDB taxonomy): domain Bacteria; phylum Pseudomonadota; class Gammaproteobacteria; order Pseudomonadales; family Halieaceae; genus CALJFL01. The sequence goes on from CAZPVJ010000064.1 coordinate 25,552, forward strand.
CAGGACTGACGCCCTAGAAGATATAGTCGCCAAACATTTCTATCAGGTGATCTGTCCAACGCTCCCTGAGCGGCTCGGTCAACTCTTGCGAGCGGGCAAAGTCCTTGTCGAATAATACCGCCTTGAGTTCTGCCACAGGTATTGGCTCTGAAGTGGCTATATTGATTTCCCGATTGATTTTGAGGCTCAGCCTGTCCATGTTGGCGGTACCTACTGATGCCCAGCCGTCAAAGATCGCCGCCTTGGCATGGGTAAATCCAGGGTATAGGTAAACCCGGATTCCATGTTCGTACATGATGTTCGCCGCGAACGCGACGTTGCGTGTGATAACTCCGCGATCCGTTTCGAGTGGGATGATTACCCTGACGTCGACGCCGCGCCTACGGGCCTCAATCAACTCCCTTAATAGTACGTCATCGGTAAAGTAGGCATTCTCAATGTAGATGTAGCTCCTCGCCCGGCGAATGGCTTCCCGTTGTAGCTCGAATATTTCGCGCTGTCCCGGTTTGGTATGTAGCAGCCTGAGAGGATAGCCTTCCTTGCTGCTGTTGATTTCAGAATCTCGAGGCCCGAACAGCAGGCCAAAGTCGCCAAACCAGCTCGCCTTCTGCCAGGCATCGTCGAACTCGTTGTTGATCTCATCGACGACGGGGCCCTGGATTTCGATCATCAGGTCGTGCCAGTCGTAGCGGTATTCACGCCCTATGTTCATGCCGCCCAGGAAGGCGAGCTCGCGGTCGATCACGAGAGTCTTCACGTGATCACCGGCCAGCCAGGTGTTTTTTACCGAGCGCACGGCTACCCCGGAATCCTGCTTGAGGTACTGCTCGATCGACAGTGGGGCGCGGTGGTCTTCAGGTAGGGATTCGGACGCTTCGCCCCCCGCAATAATGGTTCCCAGGCCGTCGAAAAGGACTCTCACGTCAAGGCCTTCGCGTGAGCGCCGCTTGAGTAGCTCGGCAACTTCTAAAGCGACGTCGTCGTTGTCGAAAATATAGGCTCGGATATCGATGGAATGTTGTGCGGAAGTCGCCTTGTCGATAAAGCGAGGGAAGAACTGTTCGCCATCGACCAGAAAAGAGAGCTGACCCGAGGATGCCGGACGACCCAGCTTGTCATCGAGATAATGCTCCCAGGCCACGAGATCCATGGGTGTCTGGTTGGCAACCGGGGGCGGTACCCGCGCGGGTGGCACGTCGGGCAACAGGTTGCGCCCTGACTCCAGCAGGGTATCCGACAGCAGGGAAACCAGGGAAGATACTGAGCTGAATGGCCGCAGGATAACAGAGTAGGTATTGCTCTCGATGAAGTGCCAAAGGGATTGCAGGTAATGCGCGCCGGGTACCTCGGCCATCATTGCCTCTGGTGGTTCGTCGTAGCGCACGAGCACGATCAGTTTGGTCTCGCTATTGATATAGATAAAGGGAATTGCGCCTCGATCCAGGTCGCCGGTATTGAACAGGACTTCACTGGAATTAATCTGGCGTTCGTCGAGGAATCGCCTGAGCAGCGGTTGCCACACTTCAAAATATTCCTTGAGGTCTATACGTGCACTGACGCTGTACCAGGGCGGCTTGTCAATTAAGCGTCGTGCGCGGAATCGGCCCAGGGTGTCATAAAAGAAAAAATAGTCTGCGCGGTCGAAACTGACCGCTATACCAGTGTTGAGACCACGGGGCATGATGCCTTCAAACAGGATCGCTCGAAGGGCCTCCCAGTCGTCAATACCAAGCACCGGGATTCTCTCCATAGAGCCGGTAAGCGATAGCCAATCGCCATCCGGGTCGGGCTCCAAGGCGCTGACGTTGGGCGTGTCGTAGCGGTCTGTCAGTGGTGCCGCTTCGCCGCTGTTTCCAGACTTTAGATCGCCAGCGGCGTAGAAGACCTCCCGACCGCGCCGGTAACGCAGAAAATATTGATCCGAGCCGCGAAAGGCATCGATCGCGACGAGCGCTGGATCATCGGGCACCTCCTCGCCGATTGGCTCTGCCAGTTCACTGGTCTGGCAGGCCACCGCAAGGGTTGCGATCAATAGCAGGGCCAGCACCCACCGGGTGGTCTTTGCCATAAAGTCTGCACCAACGGGTAATTCTCAGACCATTATCGCAGCTGGACTGCGTTCTGGGCTGCCCGATTCGATCAACCTTGATCCAGGTCGGGTCTGTGTATCGAAATCACAGGTTTTGTCGATGTTCTGCTACCAATGCGTCAAGAAGCGTTTTGACAACCCGGCTGGGGGGCGGGGAGTGGCGGACAATGGCGCTGAAGTGGCAGACGTATTGAAACTCGGTGGGCAACAGGGCCCGCATCGTGCCCTGTTCGATAAACGCCGCCGCATAATGAGCTGGCAGATAGCCGGTGTAGCGACCGGACAGTATGAGGTGTGCAACTGCCTCCTGGTCGTAGGCGGTGGCATCCCGGTGCTGGTCCATCTGCCTGGTTATCTCCATGTTTGGGGAGTGATAACCGATACCGACGTACTTGTGCCCGCGAATGGCTTCGGCGGTCGGGTTTGGTAGTTCAAACAAGGGGTGATCGCGGCCGCAGTAAAGGTACATTTGTTCGTCGAATAGCGGGTAATAATCCAGGCTAGATGACGGACGATGATTAGGGATGACTCCCAGCTGGAAGCGGCCTTCCATCACGCCCCGCTCGATGGCGTTGATCGGTTCCACATGGATTTCGGGATGGACCTCTGGTGCCAGGTCGTCGAAGCGGGCAAGGGCGCCGGCAATGCGACAACCGGGGTTGGTCGCGGTTTTATCAAACAGGGCGATGGCCAGCGAACCGGTTAGCCGCTGGTGAATATCGTCAACCTCGTGCTGAAACTCCTCCATGGCAGACATGATTTTGAGCGCGCTGCTGTGGACTTGCTCACCCTCGGCAGTCAGTGCAAATCCGCCTCGGCCCCGCCTGCACAGGGTCACACCCAGACGCGTCTCAAGGTCCTTGATATGTCTGGATATTGTCGACCGGTTGATATTCAGCTCCAGCTCAGCCGCGGAAAATCCTCCACAGGCGACGACTGCGCGAAACACTCGCAATAGTCGCAGGTCGTTGTCGGTAACATTTCCCAATAAGGCTTTTCGAGCCACAGTTATTTCTCCCGCTAATAGATGAATAATAATGAAACTTTACGTTAATAGATAATGATTTATGCAACATTAGCGTGAGCATAGAATGTGGTCTCTATTGACGCTCGGAAAAGCCGGATATGACCCGCATGCCAGAAACACAGAATTTAACCCGCCAGCAACTGGAAGCGCACTGGATGCCTTACACAGGCAACCGCCAGTTCAAAGAGGATCCGCGCATGATCGTTGCCGCGGATGGCATTTACTTTATCGACGACAAAGGCCGTCGTGTTCTGGACGGTTTGTCTGGCCTATGGTGCACTGGCCTGGGCCATAATCGTCCGGAAATCACCGAGGCGGTCCACAGGCAAATGCAAACACTGGATTACTCTCCGGCGTTCCAGTTTGGGCAGCCACGATCCTTTGAGCTGGCTAACAAGATCAAGGCGTTGACCCCAGAGGGACTCGATTATGTCTTCTTCACAAACTCGGGCTCGGAGAGCGCTGATACGTCGCTGAAAATGGCTCGCGCTTACTGGCGACAGAAAGGACAGCCAACCAAGACCAAGTTGATTGGACGCGCCAAGGGCTATCACGGTGTCAATTTTGGCGGTATCTCCGTGGGTGGCATTGGTGCCAATCGCAAACTGTTTGGCCAGGCGGTCGACGCCGATCATCTCTCCCATACCATTCTTGCCGACAATGCCTTCACCCGCGGTATGCCCGCCAACGGTTGGCAGCTGGCCGATGAGCTGACAGAGTTGATCGCGCTGCACGATGCCTCGAATATCGCTGCGGTGATCGTTGAACCCATGGCGGGTTCCGCCGGCGTTATTCCTCCCCCTGCGGGATACCTGCAGCGCCTGCGGGATATCTGTACCGCCAATGACATCCTGTTGATTTTCGATGAGGTCATCACCGGGTTCGGCCGCTGTGGTGCAATGACCGGCGCAGATGCGTTCGGCGTTGTGCCCGATATCATGAATATCGCCAAACAGTTGACCAACGGGGCGATTCCGATGGGCGCGGTCGTGGCTAGTAACGAAATCTACCAGACCTTCATGGACCAAGGTGGCCCCGACTACATGTTGGAGTTCCCGCACGGCTATACGTATTCGGCGCACCCCGTCGCCTGCGCGGCTGGGCTCGCGGCACTCGACATACTGGAGCGGGAGCGCTTACCCGAACGCGTGGCAGGGCTGTCGCCATACTTCGAGCAGGCTCTGCATCAGCTGCAGGGCTCAGCGCATGTGACCGATATCCGTAACTACGGTTTTGCCGGCGCCTTGCAGATGGCGGCCTACCCCGGAGAGCCTGCGCGACGCCCCTACGAGGTTGCCCAGCGCATGTGGGAGAAAGGCTTTTATGTGCGCTACGGTGGCGACACGATTCAGCTCGGCCTGCCCTTTGTCATAGAGAAGACTGAAATCGACAGCCTTGTAAATGCTCTCGGAGAAACTCTTCGCGAACTGGCCTGATTTACCCCGGAATCGGTTACAATCGCCGTCGGTTTAAAGGGAGGAGTTATGGCTGACGGAGCACGCCCGCTTGAGGGCTTACGGGTTATCGAGCTGGGGCAGTTACTGGCTGGCCCATTTACGGGCACCATTCTGGCGTATTTCGGCGCCGAGGTAATCAAGGTAGAACCGCCGGGCGGTGACCCTATTCGTGGATGGCGCGTGGTACGCGACGGTACTTCGCTGTGGTATCGCAGTCTCGGGCGCAATAAAAAGAGCGTCACCCTGGACCTCAAAAGTGAGCGGGGCCGCGAACTGGTAATGGAGTTGTTGGCCACCGCGGATGTGGTGATCGAAAACTTTCGCCCCGGGGCAATGGAAAAATGGGGCCTCGGGCCCGATGCGGTGAAGGCGCGTAACCCCGGTATCATATATGCCCGCATCTCCGGCTACGGCCAGGACGGCCCTTATTCCGAAAAGCCCGGTTACGCCTCGGTCACTGAGGGCTTTGGCGGTTTTCGTTACGTCAATGGCGAGCCTGGCAAGCCACCAGTTCGCCCAAACATCAGCCTGGGAGACACGGTGGCGGCCATTCATGCGGCGCTGGGTATAGCGCTGTCGGTGATTCACCGAAAGAACGGCGGTGATGGCCAGGTCATCGACGTTGCGCTCTATGAATCTGTATTTAACCTGATGGAAGGTGTTGTGCCGGAATTTGACGGTGGTGGTGTTGTGCGCGAGCCCTCGGGGACGACAGTCACCGGAATCGTGCCCACCAATACTTACCGTTGCGATGACGGCAAGTTTGTCGTCATCGGTGGCAATGGCGATGCGATCTTCAAACGTCTGATGGTCTGTGCTGGCCGTTCTGATATGGCCGAGAACCCGGAAATGGCGGACAACGCCGGACGTATAGTTCACGAACAGGAGATCGACGCTGCGCTGGCTGAATGGTGCGAAGCACATTCCTCTGTTCACATTATTAATACGCTGGAAGAGGCCAGGGTACCCGTGGGTCCGATCTACAGCGTCGAAGATATGCTGGCTGACCCGCACTACAACGCGCGCGGGATGTTCGAGCAGGTTGAGATCGACGGCGAACCGCTAAAGATACCTGCCATTATGCCCAAGCTGTCAGATACCCCAGGGCGAACCGACTTTCCTGGAGGTGATGTCGGCGCTAATAATGCCGAAGTACTCCAGGGTTTGCTGTCTCTGTCTGACGAAGAAATAGCTGGCCTGCGGGACGAGGGTGTTATCGGCTGAGCAAGGTCACTTTTGCTGTCGGAAAGTGTGAATTATTAACACTGCTGCGTGCACATCAGTAATTATTACTAGTTTATAGTGGGTTATAGGTAGGGGCCCACATGCCGCCAACGCGTCAATAGTCAGTGTTCAGAGAAACACGGCAGCGCGTCCAGCCAAGTGCTGGGCTCTCCATAAGTACAACAAAAAACTGGAGCAACTCACCCATGAAAACGAAAACAACACTCTCACTGGCAGTTTCCGCCGTGGTGGCCACGCTGGCACATTCGAATGTTGCCTATGCGCAGGACCCGGCTATGCTCGAAGAGGTTATCGTTACTGGTACTCGTAGCCAGAAGGCGCGTACTGTCTCGGATTCTCCCGTCCCTGTGGATGTCCTGAACAGTGAGGAATTCAACGCCTTTGGTAACAATGCGGATATCACCGATAACCTGAAATCGCTGATTCCGTCATACACCGCGATACCGGCCACTGGTGACGGTAGTGCCTTTATCCGACCCACCGCATTGCGCGGCATGGCGCCGGACCAAACCCTGGTCCTTGTTAATGGCAAGCGCCGACACCGCTCCGCCCTGGTAACCTTCTTTGCGACCGCCGCGGGTAACGGTGCTCACGGCCCCGATATCGGCATGATTCCCAGTATCGGGCTCAAGTCGGTGGAAGTTTTGCGTGATGGTGCTGCGGCACAGTATGGTTCGGACGCGATTGCGGGCGTGATGAACTTCCGCATGAAGGACGATGCCGAGGGTGGCTCGGTAATGGTCCAGTACGGCGAATTTTTTGAGGGCGAGGAAAGCATGAAGGTCGGCGCCAATGCCGGTTTTGCATTGGGTGATGAAGGCTTTTTGAACCTCACCGCAGAGTGGTATGACAACGACGCATTGGATAGGGCAGAACAACGGCCGGATGGCCAGTACCTGGTCGACAATGGTGTCGCGGGCGTGGGTGCGGATACGCCCTTTGATGACGCACCAAAAGTTCAGTCCTGGGGCAGGCCCGAAACCGACGGTTATCGTTTGTTCTTTAATTCTGGTATCGCGATCTCAGATACCGCAGAGATCTACGCGTTCGGTAACTATGCGCAGACCGAAGGTCGTTACCGGTTCTTCTATCGGGAAGGCGATCAGCCCGTAAGCGGGCTCGACGGGACGCTCATCGCACTGCGTGATGAGTTTGGCTACGACGGTGAATTGATACCAACCGGTTACACGCCATACCTTGACGGTGAACAAGAGGATTACAGCCTGGTCGGTGGCGTCCGTGGAAACTGGGATGAGATGTATTACGACTTCAGCGTTGGTTACGGCTATAACGAGCTGGATTACACGCTTTACAATACGACCAACTCATCACTTGGTCTTGGCGCTGACGGTGAACCCCTGCAAAGGGACTTTGATCCAGGTGACTACGAACAGGAAGAGCTCAACTTGAACGCTGATTTCTCTATGCCACTGACGGACAACATTCAGTTGTCATTCGGTGGAGAATGGCGGGAAGAGACCTATACCATTGTGGCGGGTGAGCCCAACTCCTTTTTTGGTGCGGGTGCCAGCGGCATGCGCGGTCGTCCACCTAGCATCGCGGGTGACTTTGATCGGGACAACTGGGCGATTTACGGGGATATCGAACATGATGTTACCGATGACTGGTTGCTGCAGTACGCCCTGCGCTACGAGGATTTCTCGGATTTCGGTGATACCACGAACGGTAAATTGGCATCGCGCTATATCATCAATGATTGGTTCACTCTGCGCGGCGCTGTGTCAACCGGCTTCCATGCGCCAACCCCGGGTCAGGCTAATAACGTAGCGATTATCACTACCTTTGATGGCTCCACTGGACAGCAGGTGGAAGAGGGCCTGGTCAAACCGACCAGTCCGATCGCGCTGGCCAATGGTGGTAAGGAGTTATCGGAAGAAAAATCCGTTAACTACAGCGTCGGCTTCACCGCGGATATTGGCGAGTCAACCAACCTGACCATGGATTTCTACCTGATCGAAGTGGATGACCGTATCTACCGTACCGGCGATATCCAGACCGACGGCGGCCAGACCATATCGTTCTACACCAATGCATTGGACGTAGAGCATCAGGGTATTGACCTGGTACTGACCTCTTACTGGGATTGGTCCGGCAGCGCGGACACCACCTTTACCTTTGCTTTCAACTACAACGAAATCGACGTGGTTGACCAGTCGCAGGTCAATGGCGTCAACCCGGTGCGGGATTCGCTGGTTGAAGACATCGAAAACAACTACCCGGAAGAGCGCTTCGTGTTCACGGCTAAC
>CAZPVJ010000065.1:0-21684 GCA_964590005.1 uncultured Alteromonadaceae bacterium
CTCGCCTTCGCCGCATTTCCCTTCGCCGCACTTGCCTTCGCCGTCAGACTTCTCGCCTTCACCGCACTTGCCTTCGCCGCACTTGCCTTCGCCGTCACCCTTCTCGCCTTCACCGCACTTGCCTTCACCGCACTTACCTTCGCCGTCTTTACCGTGGGCGCCATAATTTGCGAGGTCGTAGCCGCCACTCAGCTGCTGCGCGGAGAACGGATTGACTTCAGCGGATACCAGTGGAGCGATTGAGGTCGCCAGGAAAGCCGCACCAAGAGCAGCTGCAAGAGGTTTCTTTGATTGAGCCATGATGTTATCCCTATAAGATTTCAAATATTGTATTGCTTCTCGAAATGCCCTGGAGGTCAAACCTCATTGGCAGCTTTCGTGATAGCTAAGACACAGTATTGACGGGGAAGTTTCATTACGCCCCCGATGGAAATGGTAATATTTCACAATTTATTGCGCTTGTACCGCCTTTGTCCGTGACAGCCCGGACAGGACCGGCGACAACCAGGTCAGTGGGGATTGGCCTGCAGCCAGACTTGCACCTCGCCCCACTGCTCCTGCAATCGCTTGGTCGAGACCGGCATGCGCGTTCCCAGGTTCTGGGCGAACAGCGACACCCTGAACTCCTCCAGTGCCCAGCGGTAACGGCTGGCAGGCTCGCAGGCGAACAGCAGCCCGGGGCGCTGTGCCATAGAGTCCTTCAGGGGTTGGGCCAGCTCCGAGAGCATCTGCATATGCCGCTGATCCTTGGGGTACTGACCACTGAGACGTTCGACCCGCGTAACCAGGGCCTTCATATATCGTGGGTACTGGGCCAGCCAGGCGGGTGGCGTATCACGCAGAAATCCCGGCGCGAGCAACGCGTTGAGCTGGGCATCAATATCCGCGCGTGAATCACCCCATTGACCGGCCTGCAGCGTCGCCAGACGCTGTCGTGCATTGGTCAGGGCCTCCAGGGTATTGGCAACAAGGGTCTCAAGGTCATTCCCGGTGTTCACCAGATCTCCACGGGCCTTGCTCAATGCGTGCTCAAATGCCGTGCGGGTAAAAGGTAGGGATTTTTCCAGTCCCAGGGCCTGCGCAAACGCCGCCGCCACCAGGTCGTCCACCAATGCAGTGCGCTCAAGCCCGGCGCCCGCTAACAAAAGGGTGAAGGCGTTACCCCTGAGCATTTGCTTACGCAAAAAACGACCGCCCTGGCTTTCATGGAGCTGTGCCAAGCGGATAACACCCAGGCGGTGCTGCTGACGCGCCTCGTCGGGATAGTCAAACAACTCTATTGACACACTGTCGCCGCGATCCACCAGGGCCGGGTAAGAAACAATGGCAATACCGGCCTGCCGAAAACGCCACTCACGTGGCACCTCTTCCATGTCCCAGCGAGTAATACCAGCGCGCTGGGGACTGCCATCCGGGACCGCGGTCACCGATTGCTGGGTATCGTCGCGGAACTGGCGGATAAGCGCGTCCAGGTCACGACCCTGGCCCAACAACCGGCCGTCGGCGTCAACAACCCTTATGTTCATTCGGTAATAGTCTTCGAGGTTCTGCGGCGCCCAGTCCTCACGGGTCAGCGGCAGCCCGCCAAGACGCGAGAGCACCCTGCTCAATGCTTCAAGCAGGTCGGTGTTATCTGGCTCCAGTTCGGCCAGTGCCCTATCGACATAATCTGGTGCAGGCACCAGGCGTTTGCGCTGTTGTTTGGGCAGTCCCTTGACCAGCTGAATACACTTCTCGCGCAACAGGCCTGGCACGAGCCAGTCAAAACGGAACCGGGGAACACGGTTCAGCAGCGCAACCGGTACCGTCACCGATACGCCGTCGCTGGCCTTGCCTGGTTCAAACTGGTAGCTGAGTCGGTATCGCATATCCTCCCAGGTCAGGTGGTCGGGAAACTGCTCCCCTAGCGCGGCGCCCGGATCGCGGGCCAGGAGTAGCTCGCGCGGGACGCGCAGTGATTTGTCTGCCCCGGGGGTTTGTTTGAGCCAGGCTTTCAATCGCCCCGCGGTAACTGCTTCTGCGGGCAGGCGCTCATCATAAAAGTCAAAAAGAACCTGCTCGTCGGCAATAATATCGCGACGACGGGTTCTCGATTCCAGGTCCTCCAACTCCCGGACCAAACGCAGATTATGTTTAAGAAACCCCGGATGCTGACTGAACCTGCCGGCAATCAGGCCCTCTCTTATCATCAACTCCCTGGACTCAGCCTGGTTGATATTGCCATAGTGGACCGGGCGCTTATCGGCCACGGTCAGCCCATAGAGGCTGAGCCGCTCCCAGGCCACCGCACGACCGCTGCGAACTTGCCATCGAGGTTCGTAGTAATGATGCTTGAGCAGACCGGGATTGATATCGATGACCCATTGCGGCTCTATGGCAGCAACGGTACGCGCATAAACCTGGCTGGTCTCGACAATCTCTGCGCATACCAACCACTTCGGCGGTTTACGGTACTGCGACGAGCCGGGAAAGATCTGCAGCTTCCGGTTGCGCGCTCCCAGGTATTCCCGACGCTCCTGCTGTTGCGCAATATTGCCCAGCAAACCCGTCAGTAGCGCGGTATGGATACCCCGATAATTTTCCTCCTCCGGCAGATTCTGGGCAGGCCGCATTTTCTGCTGACGGCAGGCGATCGTTAGCTGCGCATGTACCTCCCGCCATTCGCGCATCCGCATGAAAGACAGAAACTCCCGCTTACATAACTTTCGCAACTGATTCTGGCTCAGGGCCTGACGTTGCTCCTCGTAATAGCGCCACAGGTTCAGCCAGGCAAGAAAATCGGAACGGGGATGACGAAACTGTGCATGGGCCTGGTCGGCCTGCTGCTGCTTGTCCTGGGGACGTTCACGCGGATCCTGAATGGCCAACGCACTGGCGATCACCAGGGTTTCTTCAAGGCAGTTCTGCTCGCCGGCTGCCAGTGTCATCCTGGCAAGACGGGGATCAATGGGCAAACGGGCCATACGTTTACCCGTCGCTGTCAGCTTGCCCCCACTGGTAACCGCACCCAGCTCTTCCAGTAGTTTATAGCCATCTCGCACCATCCGACTGTCTGGCGGATTGATAAAGGGAAAGCGGTGTACCTCACCCAATCGCAACTGCAGCATCTGCAGGATCACGGCAGCGAGATTGGTGCGCTTTATTTCCGGGTCAGTAAATTCCTGGCGGGCCTGAAAATCCTGCTCACTGTAAAGTCTCAGGCAAACACCCGCCTCCACCCGGCCACAGCGACCCTGTCGCTGGTTGGCGCTGGCCTGTGAGATGGGTTCGATCGGCAACCGCTGCACTTTGGTGCGAAAGCTGTAGCGGCTGATCCGCGCCTCACCGGGGTCGATAACATAACGAATACCCGGCACAGTGAGCGATGTCTCGGCCACATTTGTCGCCAGCACCACTCGCAATCCGCGACGGCCCGAGGTATCGAACACCCGATTCTGCTCCGCCTGGCTGAGGCGAGCGTAAAGCGGGAGTACCATCAGCTCGGTATCTCGCCGCAATACCTTGGCTAATTCCCGTATGTCCCGCTCGCCAGGTAAAAACACCAGGATATCGCCCCGCTGGCCATAGTCGCCTGCATCAATAGCACGCACCAGGCCTGATATCTGTTCACGCAAACCCTGGTCGCGATCATCCGCCGGGTCGATGTAGACGGTTTCCACAGGGTAGGTCCGGCCCGACACCTCGACCACCGGCGCATCGTCAAAGTGCCGCGAAAAGCTTTCTACGTCGATCGTCGCAGAGGTTACGATCAACTTCAGGTCCGGACGCTGAGGCAAAAGCCGCTTGAGGTAGCCCAGTAGAAAATCGATATTCAGGCTGCGCTCATGGGCCTCGTCGATTATCAGCGTGTCATATTGGCTTAGCTGTCGATCCCGCTGCATTTCAGCCAGCAGGATCCCGTCAGTCATCAATTTGATAGCGGTGCTGTCCGAGACGCTGTCCTGGAACCGAACCTGGTAACCAACGGTTTGTCCCAGTGGCGAGTCGAGTTCCTCCGCGATTCGGCGAGCCACCGTTCGCGCTGCCAAGCGCCGAGGCTGTGTATGGCCTATCCGCCCGCGGCGGCCGCGGCCAAGCTCCAGGCAAATCTTGGGTATCTGTGTGGTTTTACCGGAGCCGGTTTCACCGGCAATAATGACGACCTGGTTATCGCGAATGGCCTCGGCGATCTCCTCGCGCCGCTCGACGACAGGTAGATCCTGCGGAAATGTAATCGCAGGAACCTCGCGCAGAGGTTCCGGGGCGTTTTCCTTGGGCACTGCCGAGTCTAAGCGCTGTCGCGCAACTCCCGTCGAAGAATCTTACCGACATTCGACTTGGGCAAGTCTTCTTTGAACTCAACCAACTTGGGCACCTTATAGGCAGTAAGGCTGCGCCTGCAGAACTCCCTGACCTCGTCAGCACTGAGCTCTCCCGACCGGGAAACCACAAACATTTTGATAACCTCGCCAGAGGTTTCGTCGGGAATGCCCACGGCTGCACACTCCACCACGTCGTCGTGTTGACTAAGGACATCCTCAAGCTCGTTGGGGTACACATTGAAGCCCGAGACAACGATCATATCCTTCTTGCGATCGACAATCTGGATGTAACCATCGGGGCGGATCATCGCGACGTCGCCGGTCAGGAACCAACCCTCGCTATCCATCACCTTGGAGGTCTCATCGGGCCGCTGCCAGTATCCCAACATCACCTGGGGACCTCGAATACACAGCTCTCCGGGCTCTTCCAGCGGAAGAACATTACCGCCCTCATCCACCACCTTGACCTCGGTATGCGGCACTGGCACACCGATACTGCCGATAATTATCCCACCCCCGGGATTAGCTGAGACCACCGGTGAAGTCTCGGTAAGACCATAGCCCTCAGAAATTTCGCAGCCAGTTATCTCACGCCAGCGCTCGGCCGCCGAATGGGTAAGTGCCATGCCGCCTGACAGCGTCATCTTGAGATTGGAGAAATCCAGCTGCCTGAACTCTTCGTTGTTACACAGTGCCACGAAAAGCGTATTAAGACCGCAGAAGATGTTGGGGCGATAATCCTTCATCACCTTAACCACAGACGGGATATCGCGCGGGTTGGGAATAAAGACCATGTGGCCACCGCGGAGCATGGTGTAGATGCAGGTCATAAATGCATAGATGTGGTAAACCGGCAGGGGTTGCGCGATCACAGACTCGTGCTCCTCCAGACCATGGCTGGCAAACAGCGCGTCCGCCTGCAGAATATTGGATACCAGGTTGCTGTGCGACAACATTGCGCCCTTGGCCACTCCCGTAGTGCCGCCGGTGTATTGCAGCATGGCAAGGCTGCCTGGCTGCTGGGCAACCGGACGATGTGTCTGCGACGCACCAAGCTTGAGTGCAGCTGGCAGACTGATAGCGCCTGGAATATCGAAGGGTGGCACTATCTTCTTAACGTACTTGGCGACATTGTTGATCACAAATCGCTTGATCGGTGGATGCAGATCGGCGAGCTCGGTAACCACCACATGCTCTACCGGCGTCTTGGGCAGGACACTGGCCACCGTCTCGGCGACGTTGGCCTGAACAACGAGCGCCTTCACCCCGGCATCGTTGAACTGGTGCTCAATTTCACGCGCACTGTATAGCGGGTTGGTATTAACTACCACAAGGCCCGCTCGCAGAGCACCCAGTACGACGACCGGGTATTGAACGAGGTTGGGCATTTGAACGGCGATACGATCACCCGGCTCCAGCTTGCAGTGGTGCTGCAGCCAGGCAGCAAACTGGGCCGACAGACGATCGACATCGGCATAGGTCAGCGTACACCCCAGACTACTGAACGCCGGGCGCGCGCCATACTCGGCAAAGGCGAACTCCGCAAGCGCCATCACTGAATCAAACCGTTCGATGTCCGGTTCCCGCGGGATGGACAGGCCGTCATGCACAGTAGCGATAAGTGACCTGATTTCCTCGAGCAATTGATCTGACATTGTCATTTTCTCCGGCAAACTGCCTAAGCCAAAAATAGGTTAAAATCCCCGCTCCCGCAAAACACCCCACGGAATCCCTTATGAGCGAACTGACCAACTGCCCGTACGAGGAACTGCAGCTGGGGCAAACTGCGAGCTACTCAAAAACCGTTGGCGAACAAGAAGTGTTGCTCTTCGCCGCCGTCTCGGGCGATATCAATCCGCTGCACCTGGACTCCGAATACGCCGAGACCACACCGTTCGGCGAGCGCATCGCCCACGGCATGCTGACCGGCGGGCTGGTCTCTGCGGCGATCGCGATGACCCTACCCGGCCCCGGCACTATTTATCGCAGCCAATCATTGCGCTTTCGTGCACCCGTAAAACTCGGTGATACGCTAACCGTCAAACTCGAGATCACGGAAAAATCCGATCGTGGTCCCAGTGTCACACTCGACTGTAAGGTGTTTAACCAGAACGACAAACTCGTGGCCAGTGGCACAGCCGATGTCATAGCTCCTACGGAAAAGCTGACGCTCACCCGCCCCAGGCTTCCGCCGGTACGCGTTGGAGATCAGTGACTAGGCCTGCTGCTCAGCGCCGTCTTTATTCTCGGTGAACTGCTGCGGATCAACGTACATCAACTGCAGAACAACGTTGGCCTGACCTCCGCTTACATCAGCGCCCAGCACCATAACATTGGGCTGATCTTCCTCTACGGTGACACCCGTCACCCCGAACATCATCTTTCCGGGCTGATCCTGCGCCGTAAAAGAGGAAATTTCCTGCTCCTTTTGCAACGCAGTCGACAAATTTGCAACCAAAGTCCCCAGGCTGTTGCGAAAACCGCCATAATTCAACTTACCGCGGTATTCGCTGTGGTCGAGGCTAAGGTCAAAGCGAACCAGGGATTTATCTTCCATCTCGACCCGGGTCAGGGCCACCCTGGTGCCCTCGGCCAATTGCCTGAACAGGTTCTTAGCATCCGTGCGGGTGGATTCGATAAAGGCACGATGCAACAGGTTCGCGGACATCGTCAGGAACTGTGCCTGGGGAATGGACTGAGTTTCTTCCTGCGACATGCGAATCTCACTGGTGAAAGGTCGGCAATTCTAATACCTGCAGGGACCAAACTCCAGCCTGTGAGGCTGGGGAAGATCAACGAGCTCTGCTATTATGCCGGGCTGGAAAGTGAGGACGCGATCTTGACTGTGCGGTATCCGGTCAAATACAGGCTTAGGCCGAATTTCAACAGGGGCAGCGACAGACGGGGCACACCGGCTGGCGCATCGCTCTGCGCCGTACTGCTTTTTTCCCTACTACTGCCCCTCGCTGCCAACGCCAGCGACATTACACTGGACGCCCTTACGCGAGAGCGGGAAGTACTGTCCGACGAGCTGCAACAATACGAGAAAACCCTCGCAATCCTGCATACGGAAGACACTCCCCCCGAAACCAGCAAGAATCCGGCAGTCAGGACACTGGCCGCTGAAATGGTCAATATCAGGCAGCGATTGATCAGCATCACCGAGCAAGAAGTGACCCTGCTCCAGGAGCAGATCGTTGATGCCAGGGCCGAGACAGCGCCGCTGACTGAAGAGACGAGCCCCGCCAACCCGGTGTCTGTTGCCGTGGAAGCAAAGCCACAACGCCCCAAGGCACGAGAGTATTCGGTGGAGCAGGAAGCCAGGGATGTCGCGAGACTGCGCGGGCTGCTGACGGCTTACTACACGGAACAACAGCAAGCCGCCCAGGTATTACCCACCGAGGAAGAGGTCGCCCAGCGGGAAGCGGCTCAGCTCGATGCGCAACGGCTCGCGATGATTCCTTTCAGCGCCGATAAAGTGCGGCTCAACGGCTCCGAGGGTAGTACCGCGTTGAGCCAGATAACTCGGCGACTCAGCGATCCGAACCTCCCGGAAAGTCGCCGCGATGTATCACCCATATGCACACTCAAAACACGTCTCTTCGGTAAGCTTGTAGGCAGTGAAACGCGCAGTCTGATTCCGGTGGGTAAACACCACTATGTGGCGCGAATTCGCCTGCAACCCGGCGACACAACCCTGCGAATCATGGACCACCGCTGGGAGTTAAAGCTACCCGAGGATATCAGCGCCACCGAGTACCTGTTTACCCTGTACGCACCCCCTTCAACCGAGCCGGAACTGCATGTCTTCGCAGTCAATGACCTGCTCGCCGAAGAACAGGCGCATATACCCGCGTGGCTACCTGACGCAATCGGACTGAAACCCCGCGCGGGATGAACCGGAATAACACGCCCTGGCAGGCTGCCGAACAGGCAGAACTGGAATGGCGGGACGACAATACCCCCTACTCGACCGTCTTTGAAGATATTTACTTCTCCCGCGAAGACGGGCCCGCAGAGAGCCGGCATGTTTTTCTCGCCGGTAACCATTTACCCACACGCTGGGGCAACCATGATCGAGACCTGTTTGTTATCGCCGAGACCGGGTTTGGCACCGGGCTGAATTTCCTACTGACCTGGCAGGCCTGGAGACACCACCCGACGCCCCGGCCGAGGCTCCACTACATTGCCTGCGAAAAACACCCTTTGGCGAAGGACGACCTGGCACGCGTCTCGCGCAACTGGCCTGACCTGAAACCGTTCACCGAGGATTTACTGAAGGCCTATCCACCCGCACTGAAAGGCCAGCACCGTATGGTGTTCGAAAATGGCCAGGTAATGCTGGACCTGTACCTGGAAGATGCATTGGATGCGGTGCGTGACCTGGAGGGAAGAGACCAGGCCTACGTGGATGCCTGGTACCTGGATGGCTTTGCCCCCGCTCGCAACCAGGCGCTCTGGAACTCCGATCTGTTAGCAGGTGTTGCCCGTCTCACCCGGCCCGGGGGAACCCTGGCTACATTTACTGCCGCGGGTAATATTCGACGCGACCTACAGAGCGCCGGGTTCACTATGGAAAAGTTCCCAGGTTTTGGTCGCAAGCGAGAGAGCCTGCGAGGCAGGCTGGCAGGTTCGACTACTACCGTAAAGACCGACCTCACGCCCTGGGACCTTCCCGACGAGCAGCTGGCCAAGCCGGCCAGCGCGCTGGTAATGGGCGCAGGCCTGGCTGGCTGTCAGGTTGCCGCGGCACTGGCCAGGCGTGGCCTGCAAGTAACCCTGCTCGACCAGCAGGCGATCGCGAGCGCCGGCTCGGGTAACGATCAGGGGGTGCTGTACACCCGGCTTTCGCGCAAGCATTCACTGCTCGTGGACTTTGCCCTGCAGAGCTACGTTTTCGCAGCAACACAATACCGCGAGATGTTTCGCAACGGAGCTCTCACAAGCCCGGGAGATGGACAGTTGTGCGGCACCTTCAACCGCACAGACAACCAGCGCGATCTGGACTATCTGAGAGACGCCCTGAGCGGCCTACCGACACTGGCGAGCGTTGTCGATGCGGAAACTGCCAGTGAGCAGACCGGGGTCGAAATGGCAGGCGGTGGCTACTGGTTTCCAGGCTCCGGCTGGTTGCACCCCGCTGCGGTCTGCCGGAGCCTGCTTGCCGGCCCGGGTATCGAAATACAGGAAAACACCGGCCCTTTGCAATTTATTGCAAAAGGGGTTAAATGGCTGGCAATTGGCGATCGAGGTGTCCTGGCCAGCGCCGACTGCGCGGTGATTGCCACGGGCACCTCGGCCCGAGACCAGACCCCACTCGCCTGGTTGCCAGTCAAGGCAATCCGTGGCCAGACCACGAACCTGCCAACAGCAGCACCGCTGGACAAGCTGCGCTCTGTCTTCTGTGATGAGGGCTATATCGCCCCACCCAGGGCCGGGGCGCATTGCATCGGGGCAACCTTTGACCTGGACGACGACTGCACCGACCTGCGCGAACAGGATCACCTGCGCAATATCAAAACATTGGCCAATTCGGTCCCCGTTTGGAGTGACCCGCTGCATAACATGAGCCACCAGACAATGACCGGCCGCGTCGGTTTTCGCTGCGCCAGCCCCGACTACCTGCCCATCGTAGGGCCGGTTCCCGCGCACACGGAGTTCTTGCAAACCTTTGGCGCACTGCGCAACAATGCCCGCCAATTCATCGCCAGCAGAGGCAACTACGTGCCCGGACTTTTCGTCAATACGGCCCACGGCTCCCGCGGTCTCAGCTCGACACCGCTGGCAGCTGAATTGCTGGCCAGCATGATCTGCGGTGAAGTACTACCGCTGTCACGCGCACTCAGCCGCGCTCTTTCTCCTGCTCGTTTCCTGATCCGCGACTTAACGCGTGGCAAACTATAAACACATGCTACGGCTGACATTAGTACTGGCAGCGTTGCTGACGCTCAATGCGCAAGCGCAGCAGCAGTACAGCTATAAAGTCGTGGACAGCAAACCCCAGCCCAGGCAAAACTTCGTGCAGGGCCTGGAGATCGTTGGTGACTACCTTTATGTGGGCACCGGGCTATATGGCCAGTCACAGTTACTACGCTATCAATTTGAAGATGGGCAACTGGACACCGCCCGTCAGTTAAATCCCAACATGTTCGGCGAGGGCATCACCGTATTCCAAGGTAAGGTTTACCAGTTGACCTGGCGAAACCGGATGGTCCTGGTTTACCGGGAGGATGACCTGAAGCCACTGGAGTGGTTTGCGATTCCTGGCGAGGGCTGGGGTCTCACCCACAACAAGACCCAGCTCATCTATAGCGACGGCAGCCACCTGCTGCATTTCCTTGATCCGGAAACCAAAAAAATCGAGCACAGTCTCCCGGTGACTGAGAACGGTCTCCCCGTGGTTCGGCTCAACGAATTGGAATGGGTTGAGGGGAAGGTTTGGGCCAACGTTTTTGGCAGCAATCGCATCGTCATCATAGACCCTGACACTGGCCAGGTAACCGGCAGTATCAACCTGACCGGCCTGTTACCCATAAGCGAGAGAATACCGGGGACAGACGTACTTAACGGCATCGCCCGCAACCCGGCAAACGGCGATATCTGGGTCACCGGCAAACGCTGGCCCTATCTCTATCACATCGAACTGATCCCGGTCGAATCCTCACCGACAAAGGCACAACCGGAGGCAGAATCGCGCTAGAATAGCGCTCCTTTCTCCAGCTTTACGAGACCAGCATGAGCGACAACAGCGCACTGCCCGCCGCGCACCCGGCGTTTGAACCGGTACGCCAGGAAACCATCGAATCCCTGAATATTCGGATAGAACAATTCGAGCATCGCGCGACCGGTGCAGTGCACTATCACCTGGCCTCGGAAAATTCCGAAAACGTCTTCCTCGTGGCCCTGCGCACGGTACCGGAAGATTCGACCGGGGTTGCCCACATCCTGGAGCACACCGCCTTGTGTGGCAGTGAACGTTTCCCGGTGCGCGACCCGTTCTTCATGATGCTGCGCCGCTCACTGAATACCTTCATGAATGCATTCACCAGTTCTGACTGGACCGCCTATCCTTTTGCCAGCCAGAATCGGAAAGATTTCGGTAACTTGCTCGACGTCTATCTCGACGCGGTATTCTTCTCCCGACTCGATCCGCTGGATTTTGCCCAGGAAGGCCACCGGGTGGAGTTTGCCGAGCCGGATAACCCCGACAGCGACCTGGTTTTCAAGGGCGTAGTGTTTAACGAGATGAAGGGCGCGATGAGTTCCGTGACCAGCACCCTGTGGAATGCACTATGCCAGAACCTCTTTCCCACCAGTACTTACCATTACAACAGTGGTGGAGATCCCGCGCATATTCCCGACCTGAGTTACGACCAGCTGCGGGATTTCTATCGCAGCCACTATCATCCCAGTAACGCGATTTTCATGACCTTCGGCGATATTCCAGCCCCCGAGTTACAGGAAGAGTTTGAGTCCAAGGCACTTCACAAGTTTGAGCGACTCAACGAGCGCATAGAAGTAAAGGCGGAGCAACGGCTTTCAAAGCCACTGCGGGTCCACGATGGCTACGCCTATGACGAGAGTGGTGATACGGAGCGCAAGACGCATATCGTTATGGGATGGATGCTGGGCGAAAGCGCCAACCTGGAGCAGTTGCTGGAAGCCCAACTACTGTCCAGCGTGCTCATGGAGAACAGCGCCTCCCCCTTACAACAAGCACTGGAGACCACCGACCTCGGCCTGGCTCCCTCCCCCCTGTGTGGCCTTGAAGACTCTATGCGCGAAATGGTGTTTTGCTGCGGCATCGAGGGCAGTGAGGCTGACAGTGCCGAGGCGCTGGAAACCCTGGTACTCGATGTTATCGCCAAGGTCGCCCGCGACGGTGTCGATCACGAGCGGCTGGAGGCGGTACTGCACCAACTGGAGCTGCACCAGCGCGAAATCAGCGGTGACAGTTATCCCTATGGGCTGCAGCTAATCATGCAGGCACTGGGTAGCGCCACGCACTACAGTGACCCGATTGCGGTGCTCAACCTCGATCCGGTGATCGCGCGGCTGCGAGAGCACATAGCCGATCCGCACTACATCAAACAGCTCGCCCAAAAGCTCTTGCTGGATAACCAGCATCGGGTCACCCTGGTGATGTCCCCCGACCGGGAACTCTCTACGCGGCAACAGGAGGACGAGGCACGCAGGCTGGCCGGCATTAAAGAGGACATGGACCAGGAGCGGCGCCAACAGGTTGTTAGCCTGGCGGCGGACCTGCTCAAGCGACAAAATCAGGTCGACGACGAAAGTATTTTGCCTAAGGTCGAAATCAGCGACGTCCCTGCCAGCCTCCCCGAGTTGAGCTTTCAAGAGCAGTCTGCCAATACTCTCAAGATCAGCCGCTACGCACAGGGCACCAACGGCCTGGTGTATGTGCAGGCGATCTCGCCACTCCCCGAACTGGACGACGCCAGCCTGGCGCTGCTGCCTAATTACACCAACCTGCTGACCGAGCTGGGGCTGGGTGATGCCGACTACCTCGAGACCCAGCACCGGCAATCAGCCTCGGTAGGTTCGATTAACACGTTTACGTCGATGCGGGGTTCCGTTGACGACGAACAGGCGCTACAGGCAAAGTTGGTGATTTCCTCCAAGGCGCTGGCGCGCAACAGCGCGGCACAATCAAAACTTCTGCACGACACGCTGCACGCGGTGCGATTTGACGAATTACCCAGGATACGCGACATCGTCAGCCAGCAACGCGCCCGGCGTGAACAGGCTGTGACCAGCAATGGCCACGGCCTGGCGATGACCGCAGCCAGTGCCGGCATGAGCCCCCTGGCCAAAATCAATCACCAGCTGTCCGGGATGGAAGGTATCAAATCCCTGCGGGCGCTGGACGAATCCCTGCGCGATGAACAGGCCCTCGCGGATTTCGCACAGCGCCTGCGAGCGCTGCACGAAGCCATGCTGGATCAGCCAACCCAACTGTTGGCGATCGCCGAACAGGACAGGCTGGACACTGTGTGCGAACAGCTACTGCAAGATTGGCAGGAGCCGGCCGGCACAAGCGGCCAGGACAGTTTCAGCACAAGCCCGGTGCGAGAACAAACTCGCGAAATGTGGGTGACGAATACGCAGGTGAATTTCTGTGCTCGCGCCTACCCAACCGTACCCGTGGGCCACACCGATGCGGCGGCCTTGACCGTCCTTGGCGGTTTTCTGCGCAATGGTTACCTGCACAGGGCCATACGCGAACAGGGCGGCGCCTACGGCGGCGGCGCGAGTCAGGATTCGGGAATCGCGGCATTCCGCTTCTACTCCTACCGCGACCCGCGATTGGGTGAGACGCTGGAAGACTTTAACCAGTCACTGCAGTGGATGCTTGAAGAGCAGCACGAATACCGCCCCCTGGAGGAAGCTATTCTTGGGGTGATAGGAAGCCTTGATAAACCCAGCTCACCTGCAGGTGAGGCCAAGCAGCACTTCCACAACAGGCTGTTCGGGCGGACCCATGAGCAACGGGAACAGTTTCGTCAGCGCATTCTAGAGGTCACCCTGGAAGATCTGCGCCGGGTAACAGAGACCTACTTGCGGCCAGAGCTGGCCAGCACTGCGGTGATAACCAATGCCAGCCAACTGGATGCCACGGCGACTCTGCGTGAGGACCTGGGGCTGGTAGTACAGGAGCTTTAACCGCCGTCCGGCAGCTTACCGGTGCTGGAATAAAAAAAGGGCGGGTAAACCCGCCCTTCTTATTTTCGAACCAGAAGCTTAACCAAACTGGTTCATGGTGTTGTCTTTACCGCCAGCTTTCAGTGCCTGGTCACCAGCAAAGTACTCCTTGTGGTCGTCACCCATGTTGGAACCAGCCATATCCTGGTGCTTAACGCAGGCAATGCCCTGACGTATTTCCTTACGCTGAACGCCTTGTACGTAGGCCAGCATGCCTTCTGCGCCGAAGTACCCTTTGGCCAGGTTGTCTGTAGACAGGGCCGCAGTGTGGTAAGTAGGCAGTGTGATCAGGTGATGGAAAATGCCCGCTTCGCGCGCCGCATCAGCCTGGAAAGACTGGATGCGAGCATCGGCTTCGGTTGCCAGATCGGACGCGTCGTATTCTTCGCTCATCAGTTGATCACGGTTGTAGGCAGATACGTCTTTGCCCTCTTCAGTCCAGGCGTCGAATACCTGCTGACGGAAATTCAGGGTCCAGTTGAATGACGGAGAGTTGTTGTAAACCAGCTTGGCATTGGGGATCACCTTACGGATCTCATCCACCATGGCACCAATCTGACCGACGTGAGGCTTCTCTGTCTCGATCCACAACAGGTCAGCGCCATTCTGCAGGCTGGTGATGCAATCCAGCACGCAACGCTCTTCGCCAGTACCGGCCTTGAAGCGATACAGGCCATTTGGCAGGCGAACCGGACGAACCAGGTTGCCGTCCTGCTTAATGACAACATCACCTTCGTTGACATCGTCGGCGCCAGTGATTACTTCTGTCTCAAGAAACGCGTTGTACTTGTGAGCAAGATCGCCGGCGTCGGTGGACACAGGGATCTTCTGGGTCAGGCCAGCACCCAGGGAGTCAGTTCGCGCAACGATGACACCATCGTCAACACCCAGCTCAAGGAAGGCGTAACGAACAGCATTGATCTTGGCCAGGAAATCTTCGTGAGGAACGGTAACCTTGCCATCCTGGTGGCCACACTGCTTGGCATCTGATACCTGGTTCTCGATCTGGATAGCGCAAGCGCCCGCCTCGATCATCTTCTTGGCGAGCAGGTACGTGGCTTCTTCGTTACCGAAACCGGCATCGATGTCGGCAATGATGGGCACCACGTGAGTCTCGTAATTTTCGATGGCGTTCAGTGCCGCCTTCTCTTTCACCTGGTCACCGGCTGCGCGGGCTTCGTCCAGGTCGTGGAAAAGGTGACCCAGCTCACGGGCATCGGCCTGACGCAGGAAGGTATATAGCTCTTCGATCAGCGCGGGTACCGAGGTTTTCTCGTGCATGGACTGGTCAGGCAGAGGACCAAACTCACTGCGCAGGGCAGCAATCATCCAGCCTGACAGGTACAGGTAGCGCTTGTTTGTCGTGCCGTGGTGCTTCTTGATAGCCAGCAGTTTCTGCTGACCGATAAAGCCGTGCCAGCACCCCAGTGACTGGGTGTATTGCGCGCTGTCCGCGTCATAGTCGGCCATGTCCTTACGCATAATGCCCGCAGTGTACTTGGCGATATCAAGGCCAGACTTGAAGCGGTTCTGGGCCTTCATACGCGCAGCGTATTCGGGGCTGATGTTGTTCCAGGTGCCTGACTGCGCATCACGCAGTTCGGCTATGGCGGCGATGTCCTGCTGGTAGGTTGACATGGCTAATACCTCAGATGCTCTATTGATGGATACATTAACGCAGCGGGCACGCCCGGCGTTGACTGAGCGCAATAATAGGTAGGTTAGCTATATAATTGAAATCAATAGTTTATATTTTTGATATTCACAGCGTGAATATATGCAGGTTGTTTCGCGCAATCACCCAGCAGCCCTGCCTAGCGGCTAAAAAGCTGCCCCTGGATGTCGCGAAAGCCCTTGAACTCCAGCGCATTGCCTGAGGGGTCCAGGAAGAACAGCGTGCCCTGCTCCCCCGGTTCACCGGCGAAGCGGATATAGGGCTCGATAACAAATGTATCGATAACGCCTCTGAGTCGGTCAGCGAGGGCCTGCCAATCATCAAACGCCAACACCACGCCGCAGTGCGGCACGGGCACACCCTGTCCATCAACCGGATTATCGATACGGCCGACCTCGCCGTCATTGCCCAACGCCGGGTTGTGGTGCACCACGAACTGATGCCCAAACATATCGAAGTCGATCCACTGGTCGGAACTGCGGCCCTCGGGAAAACCCAGGGTGTCCCCGTAAAATGCCCTCGCCTCATCCAGGTTGCGCACCTGCACGGCGATATGAAAGGGGGTCAAGGTCAAGACAATAGATCCTCTACAGCGAAGCACTCAGGAGTAGCTCCAGCCGGCTATCGGCGAGCAACACACTGCGGTCAAATGAAAAACAACTCAGCAGGCTCTTCAGCTTGCTTTGGGGGTGTGGCGCATAACCCGGCAGCGCGGTGGGCCGCTGCCTGACAGTCAGCGCATCGAGATCATGAATAGCGTAAACCTGGTCGCCGGGTGGCGTGCGCAAATTATGCACAGCAAAACCGTGGGCGAGACTGCCGGGACGCAGATAAGGCCGCAGTGTCAGCAGGAAGGCCGAAATTGCATCACTGCCAAGGTAATTGAACAGGTCCCAGAACAGGCAGACATCGAAGTGGGTTCCCGGTGGGAACTGCAAGAGCTCGGCAAACTGCTTGTCCAGCGACAGTGGCACGCCCTCTTCCGCCTCAATGGGCAGTTCTTGGAAGAGATCAAGGAAATGAAGCTTACTGCGGTAACGGGAAAAGAAATCCACCGTTTCAGGCAGCGCCGGGCCGATATGAAGCACGGTCAACCGTGCGTCCTCGTCGATTTGTTCAAACAGGGTCGATAGCAGCTTCGAAGGCTGTGTCGATGTCATAAGATCCCGGTTCCAATCACGCTGCCCGGCAGGCAGCGCGCCATGCTGTCGTATCAGCCGCTCTTCAGGTCAAAGCCCGGGGCAACCTCATCGGTAGGGCTGTTAGCCGGCTTCTGGGCCGCCAGCGATACTTTGCTCGCCGCCTGGTCACCGGGATCCATATCGATACTGCCCTTGAATATCGCACCGTCTTCAAGTGTGACCCGTGGCGCCACAATATTACCGCGCACGTTGCCAGACTTGGATATCACGACTTTCTCACCGCCGGAAATGTCGCCGGACACCTCACCATCAACCTTGACGACCTTGGCATTGATGTCTGCATCGACTTTGCCGGATTGACCCACCGAAACCTCATTGTCCTTGAGGTCAATCGTACCTTCGACCTTGCCCTGGACAACCAGGTCTTCGTCGCCGGACACGGTTCCTTTAATTACTATGCTGGGTCCGATCATAGCGGCACTCCTTGAAATGACGGGTTCAGGTGAACTGGTTGCAGGGGAGGCCTGCGGTTTTACAGCTTCCGGGGCGGGAGCCGCCGCGGGTTTGTTCTTGTTCCGATCAAACATTGCGATCGCCACCTTGTTCAAATGTGGGCCGGATATCGTATCAACAGGTCTGGCGATTAACCAGTACCGGCACCGACCAATCTGGGTATTTCAACGAAAAGTCGCCCTACTGCGGCTACCCCCTACAGGTAGTGGCCCTGCCAGCACATATGAATTATCTTTAAGCGTCTGTATTTATTGAGGTTTACCCGATAATGGCTTCCAAAGCGGAAAGCGCCGCAGCACCGGATACCGGCAAACTGGGGTCACTGGAACGCACTCTTAGCTCGGTCGTTGAGGTCGGTCGCGAGATATTGGCAAAACGCCGGCTTACCGTTGCCGGCAAAGGTGCCTCCACGGACAGCCTTGTCGAACTCTGCCGCGAACTACTCGACCACCGCGGAGAAGCCACCGGCCTGGCGCTGGCCAGCGAGATCACTCAGGGCTACCGGGCACTGCCGGCCGCGGATCGCATGGCCTTCTTCACCAGCCTTGCCGAAGAGTTCGATGTCGATAAACAGGCGGTGCTACAGGCCTGTGATACCTACCGTGAATCCGGCGACCTGGAAAATCTGTGGGCAATCGGGCGCGCCGCCGAAGCACCCCGTCAAAAGCTGTTCCGCCGCATCAATATGGCACCCGATGGCACCCGGACACTGGTCGCATTGCGCGGGCATCTGCTGCAAGTATTACGCGAGAACCCAGCGCTGCGCGGCGTCGATTCAGACCTCAAGCACCTGTTTATTTCCTGGTTTAACAAGGGCTTTCTGGAGCTACGCCGCATCGACTGGTCGTCACCGGCGATGGTGCTGGAAAAGATCATCGACTACGAGGCGGTACACGAAATCAATGGCTGGGACGATCTGCGCAGTCGGCTGAGAGACGATCGACGCTGCTTCGCCTTCTTTCACCCGGCAATGGAAAACGATCCACTGGTGTTCGTCGAGATCGCCCTGACCGAAGATACACCCGATGCCATCGCGCCACTACTGCTTCAGGAGCGCGAAACAAGCAGCGAGCGAGCCGCTAATACGGTCGTGTTCTATTCGATCAGTAATTGTCATCCCGGGCTCGCCGGTGTCTCTTTCGGTAACTTCCTGATCAAGAACGTCGTCGAGGAACTGAAAAAGGAAGATCCTGACCTGAGGACCTTTGTCACCTTGTCTCCCGTTCCGGGTTTTCGCAAATGGCTGGCCACCGCCGACCTGGACGGACTGATTGACCCGGCACTGGAAGGTGCCGTCAGGGAACCCATGGGCAAGGTGGTGCGTAACGACGTGTATGAAGCGCGATTGAAGCTGTGCGCCCACTACCTGCTTGAGGCCAAGTCGGGCGAATTACCGCGAGACCCGGTGGCGCGATTCCACCTTGGTAATGGCGCCCGGCTGCATCGTATTCACGGTGGTGCAGATCTATCCAGCAAGGGTCGGGAGCAATCTGCAGGCATTATGGTGAACTACCTGTATGACCTCTCGAAGATCGAGGTTAACCACGAAGCATTTTTCGATGCGGGAAAAATATCGGCGTCACGCTCAGTAACCCGGCTGCTGGGCTAGCGCCAGAGCAAAATATCGTTAATCGCCGACGGGGCCTCGTACATGGCCCAGTGGCCAACACCTACCAACACGTGAAACTCAGCTTCCGGCTGGCAAGCCTGTAGCAAACGACGGCGCTGTTCGATGGCCTCACGGCCGCCGGCGGTAGCGTCCTCGGAACCCCAGATGCCGATCATATGCGCCGAGATATCGGGCAGCACGCGCTGCAGGTCTCCAGAGCCCGCCAGTTTGCGGCTTCGAAAACGGTGCCGGGCGAGGTTGTCGCTGTGCAAATAAACGGCCATATCGTCGATAGCCTCTGGCGCTGCCAACATCAAACGGCCAAGATTCTGGCGCTGAACAGCGTCTGCCTCATCAGCGGGTGTATCGGGTCCAGGCGGTGGCAGCAACGGGACTTGTACGTGCAGGTCGCCGAAACCGGCGGCGCCAATCATCACGAATCTGCGGCAGCGCGATCCCGCGAGCGCCGCAACATGTCCACCGATCATCGCGCCAAAGCTGAATCCGGCGAGATCGAAGGGCCCATCACTACCCAGCACCTGGTCGATTCCAGTCAGCAAAATGGCAGCAAAATGTTCGGTAGTATGGGGCTTGGGCATATTCCCGGAGGCACCCAGGCCCGGTAGATCCAGGGTCAGGACCCGTCGCTTGGCCGACAGGCCGGGAAGGTTGGCGAACCAGTGCGTCCAGGACCCGAATCCGCCGTGCAGCAAAATCAAGGGGGGCTCTTCTGAATCAGCGTCTCCCCAGGCCTGCCAGACCAGCTCGGAATCCGGGGCAACCCGCGTGGTAAACACACGGGCTTCCTTCAGCCGTTGTTCTACAACACGCTCGGGCGTCATCGCCCTGCTACTGCAGACCTTTCAGTACGCTGGAGAAATCGAGCTTGCCATTACCGGCTTCCTGGTGGGCCTGGTAGATCGCCTGGGCCAGCTTGCCCATCTGATTGTCGATGCCAGAGCCATCGGCTATCTCCATCGCCAGACCCAGGTCCTTGACCATGAGGTCGACCATGAAGCCGGGCTTGTAGTCATTGCTGGCCGGGGCAGTTTCCATAACACCGGGGTACGGATTGTAGACCTCCAATGACCAGTTGCGCCCTGAGCTGGCCAGCATGATTTCTGACAACACCGCGGGGTCCAGGCCGTTACGCGCACCCATTTCCAAAGCCTCGCAGGTGCCCAGCATATGAACTGCCAGCAGCATATTGTTACAGCCCTTGGCGACCTGGCCTGCCCCATGCGGACCCGCGTGGAAAATGTTCTTACCCATGTCCTGCAACACCAGCTTGGCCTTCTCGAAGGTCTCCGCTTCGCCGCCACACATGAATGCCAGCGTGCCGGCAGCTGCCGCCGCGACCCCACCGGATACCGGCGCATCCATAAAGCCGATTCCGGCAGCACTGGCTGCGGCGCCCACTTCCCTGGAAGTAGCCGCATCGATAGTGCTGCAGTCCAATACAGTTACCGACGTATCCAGCTGCGCGAGCAAGCCCTCATCACCCAGGTAAACGCCGGCGACATGCTTGCCGGCAGGCAACATCGAAACAATATACTCCGCCCCTTGTGCGGCAGCGCTGGTGCTCTCCGCCACACTGGCTCCCGCGGCTTTCAGCTCAGCGCAAGCCTCGGGTACCAGGTCGAACACATTTACCGCGTGTCCGGCCGCTACCAGGTTTTTGGCCATGGGGCCGCCCATGTTACCGAGGCCGATAAATCCAACAGTGGCCATAGTCGTTTCCTCTTATTTTGTTTAGTCCAGGTCCGCCAGCGGATTTTCCGCCCAGGGCTCACTAAAGAACGGCGCCAGAATTTCGTCGGTGACTTCCCGCGAGCTGCCGTACTGCCAGGCGGGATTACGGTCTTTATCAATCAGTAGCGCTCGCACGCCCTCGGCGAACTCGGGGTGACGCACGATATGGGTCGCCAGCCGGATTTCAGATTGGAACACTTCCCGCAAAGAAGCATGCCGGGTTTCATGTAACTGCTGGAATATCCAGCGGGCGGCCAGGCTGGAGCCGTGCGCCAGGCTATCCCGCGCCTTCGACAACCAGGGGTCCTCGGTCGTCTGGGCCGTAATGTTGTCAATAATGTCGTGGACGCTATCGCCATCACAAAGCGCATTGATCGTCGCCATGTGAGGTTCAACCTGCCCCGCCGGCCAGGCGCCGATGCTCTGCTCCGCAAAGGGGCGCAGCGCGTGGCGCACCAGTGAATGGTTGGCCTGGGCATCGACCTGCCAGTCCTGGGCGACAAGTTGGGCCACAACCGCGGCTTTGTGCTCACTGGCGATAAAGCGGTCGGCGATACCGGTATAAATGGCATCGGCGGCGTTAATCGAGGCGCCTGTCAGGGCAAGGAATATGCCCGCACTACCCGGCATATGATTCAGGAACCAACTACCGCCCACATCAGGAAACAGGGCGATGGTCACTTCCGGCATGGCGATGCGGGTTTTCTCGGTTACCACCCGATGGGAACAGCCGGCCATCACACCAAGGCCACCGCCCATGACAATACCGTGCCCCCAGCAGATCAGCGGCTTGGGGTAAGTATGAAGGGTGTAATTCATACGGTATTCCCGGGTGAAGAAGGTCTCGGCGTACTCGCAGGGGCCGCCGGGGGTCTCGACGGCAGAGGCGTGCAAAGCCTGCACATCCCCGCCGGCACAAAAAGCCTTTTCGCCCGCACCCTCGATAAACACAGCGGCAATGCTGTCGTC
>CAZPVJ010000066.1:0-16379 GCA_964590005.1 uncultured Alteromonadaceae bacterium
TCAGCATTAGCGTATCTCCAGGGAAAAAAAAGCCCGGCAGTACCGGGCTAAGACCGCACCCAAACTTGAATTTATCTACCCTCACCGAAGTAGTAGCTGAGGGTTACACCGTAGGTTCTTGGCATGCCATAGGTCCTGACAAATGGTCCGTTACCACCGACGTAGGCCGAGGGGAAATAATCCTCGTCGGTGATATTGCGGCTCCATGCCAGCGCGCGCCAATTGCCATCGCTACTGCCGATGCCAATCCGCGCATTCCAGATTGTGTAGTCGTCGGTAGCTTCCTCGATGTTGATGCCGCCGGTCGTTTCATCGGTGAATGAGAAGTCGGCCGCCAATTCCATGACAAGGTTATTGCCGATAGGCCATTCGTATTTCGCCAGGCCTGTGACTGACCACTCCGGTGATTGCGACAATTCGTTGCCTGAGACATCGCGGGTTACAGTCTCGGGCCAGGCGCTGGCGTCACGATCCACGGCATCCCACTTTTTAATCTCGGTATCGAGCCAGGCAACGCCCAGCGTCACCTGCAGGCGATCGGTTGGCAACCAGTTAAGATCGAGCTCGGCGCCATAGATTTCAGATTCCGGCACGTTGGTCAGGCCGGAGATATTACCGACGAACGTGACCGCCGCGTCCTGCTCCTGCTTGTCTTCGTAGTCATAGAAGAACGCAGCGGCGTTGAGTTGCATCGAGCCGTCCAGCAGTGTGGCCTTGGTACCGATCTCGTAGGAGGTCAGTTCCTCTTCGCTATAGGGCTCCAGCTGCTGAGTAGTATTGGAGTTGGCGCCGTTGAAGCCACCTGACTTAAAGCCCCGCGAGATCATGCCGTACATGAGGATGTCATCGCTCGCCAGGAAGTCGAGGCCGATCTTGCCCATCCACTTGTCGGTATCAATGGTGTCGTCATAGACATGGAACGCGTCGTTAACGGCGGGCGTGCCAATTACGCTGAATATGTACGTGGGTGAATCGGGGTCGTCGTCGATCGTGCCGCAGTCACCCGGCCCGAGCGTGGCCCCAAACTGCGCGTTGAGGAAGCCGGCGAGGCTGCCATCGTCGGCGACAAAGGTGCACCCGGCCCAGTCACGTTCTTCTTCGGTGTAGCGCGCTCCCAGGGTTAATCGCCACGCCTCGGAAAATTGCCACTCGACGTGACCGAATATCGCGATCGAATCGGTCTCCTGTTCGTAGATGGTGTCCAGTTCCCTGATGGGTGTTCCTGCAAAAAGATCAACACCCCAGGGAATAGAGCCCACGCCAAACACCGAGTCCGACATGAAGTAGTGGTAGTACTCGTCCATTTCGTCTTTGGAGTAATAGAGTCCGCCGACCCAGTTAACGTCATCGGTGGCGCCGGACAGTCTCAATTCCTGCGAGAACACGTCCAGGTCAGTGGTATTGATATTGCTGGAGTCGTTGAAGAATCCACCGTCCCAATCGTTGGCTTCCTCTCGCTCAAACTCGTTGTAGCCAGTGATGGAGGTCAGGGTCATATCGCCGATGGCCCAGTCCAGCCGTGCCGAAAAACCGGTCAGTTCGTTATCGCGTTGTGGCCTGAGGTCGAAGCTGCGGCCTGTAATCGGACTGGTGTAGTTGTTGGTCCAGTCGGCTGCTTCGTTGTCGCCGGTGGAATACCAGGGCGCCTGCTCGCCAACAAAGAAGTACTCCTCCAGTGGCGTGTAAGGGTTATTGAACTCACCTTGCCCGACTTCTGTGCCGTTGTAGGATGTGTTGGCCCGGTTCTCGGATTCGTCCTTGATGTAGTGGCCAATCAGCAGCAGGTTCACGTCGTCGCTGAAGTCGATGTTGAGAATACCCCGGAAGGCGGTGGCGTCTTTCTCTCCGAGCTCATCGCTGCGGGTGGTGCTTTCCTGCCAGCCGTCACCGGATTGCGTGGTTTTGAATGCCAGACGACCCTGCACGGAATCGGTAATGCCGCCGGAAACGAAACCTTCTACTTCCCAGGCGGAGTAATTGCCATAGCTGCCGATAAGACCAGCGCCGAATTCGTCCGTGGGCTTGTTGGAAACGAAGTTGATCTGCCCGGCAGTGGTATTGCGGCCGTAAAGGTCGCCCTGCGGTCCCTTGAGGACCTCAATACGCTCGGTGTCGAAAACCAGGCCACGGGTCATAACCGCGTAGGGCATGGAGACCTCGTCGAAGTACAGTCCCACTGTCGAGGAGGCCGCGGTGGAGTAATCCTGGAATCCTACCCCGCGAATAGTGTAGAGCGGGACACCCGTAGCGGCAGTTTCATTGACTGTCAGGCCCGGGGTCAGCATGGCAATGTCTTCGGCGGTCAGGACGCCGAAATCCCTGAGCTGCTCGCCGGTAAAGGCGTTAATGGTGATGCCCACGTCATTTGCGCTCTGACTGCGCTTTTGCGCGGTGACCACAACTTCCTCGAGGGTGGCGCTCAAAGCGGCCTGGCTGAAACCAGTTGCTGCCAGGGCAATGGCGATGGCGGTTCTACGGAAACTTCCAGATTGAGTGTGATCTAGCACGGTGTATGCTCCCCAAGTTTGTTGTGATTATGAAATCTTGTTTGCGATACAAGGAAATACTACTCCCCTGTGATTTGGTAGCGGTTGACATAATCGGCCAATCCTTTGACCAAATACACTTGAAAGTCAGCTTTTGTTGGGGTCAATACATTGGCCGTTAATGTCAATTACTGGCGAGTAAGGGTGTTTATGATGCGATCTCCAGCTTAATACGCATAGCGATAACAAGAGCGAAGGCATGGAAGAGACAGAGACGGCATACACGCCTGCCCGCGATTTATTGGCGCAACTGCGCCGCGGCGAGATGTCCTGCAGTGAGCTTATGCGGGCCACGCTGGCCCATATCGATGCTGTGAATCCCCGGGTTAATGCCATCTGCACGCGCGTGGACGACGGCGTGGCACTGGCGATGGCCGAACAGATGGACGAGGCTATTCGCTCAGGCGCTGTACCCGGACCATTGGCTGGCCTGCCCATAGCGATCAAGGACCTGTCCGCCACCCGCGGTATTCGCACTACGATGGGGTCCCCCATTTTTGCCGACAATGTGCCGAGCGAGGATTCGCTGATGGTGCAGCGGCTGAAGGCGGCCGGTGCCCTGGTAATCGGCAAGACCAATACCCCGGAGTTTGGTACCGGGTCCCATACGTTTAACAGCGTATTCGGCACAACACGCAACCCCTGGAATACCGACAAGACAGCCGGGGGCAGCAGTGGGGGCGCAGCTGCGGTGCTCGCCAGCGGGATGCTACCCCTCGCCGACGGCAGTGACATGGGTGGTTCGTTGCGAAACCCCGCGGCTTTTTGCGGTGTGGTGGGCTTTCGGCCCTCCCTTGGGCGCGTCCCTCACTGGCCCAACGCCATGGCCTGGCAATCCCGTCTTGGGGTAGAGGGCCCCATGGCCCGCGATGTCCGCGACTGCGCATTGTTGTTGTCGGCAATGGCAGGGCCAGATGAACGCGACCCGATGTCTATCCAGGAGCCCGGGGATTTGTTTGCGGATGCACTGGATTTCGACTTTCGCGGGCGGCGTATCGGGTGGACCCCCGACCTGGGCGATTTACCCGTGGCGGCTGAGGTGGCGTCTGTCTGTGCATCCAGCCTGCCCCATTGGCGCGACTGCGGTTTCGAGGTGACCGACGTGTGTCCCGACCTGTCAGGCGCAATGGATGCCTTCAAGACGCTGCGAGCGAGCTATTACGCCCAGTTTGGGGCTGACCTGCTGTCGCAGCACCGCTCTTTGATGAAGGATACTGTTGTCGAAAATATCGAGACAGGTATGGCCTTGTCCGGTCGCGATATCACCGCGGCTGACGCCCAGCGCACAGTGCTTTTCGCGCGCCTGCTGGCATTTTTTGAGGACCATGACTTCCTCGTGCTGCCCAGCACCCAGGTTCTGCCCTTTGATGTCACCACCGAGTGGGTCAACGAGATAGAGGGGCAGCGCCTCGACAGCTACCTGGACTGGATGTCGATCTGTTGTGTTATCAGCCTGTTCGGATTACCTGCGATTTCAGTGCCCTGCGGCTTCAGTACCGACGGCTTACCGGTGGGTTTACAGATCGTAGGTCGGCCGCGGGCGGATCTTTCTGTCCTGCAGGCGGCCTACGCGCTTGAACAAGCTATGGGGATCGGGGTACAACGTCCCCCAGTATGACGTTTCCCAGAACCCATCGACAGTGAGCGCCTTCGCCCGATTTGAACAGGCGGTAGAGAAGTACTGTCCTGACCCGCTGGTTTTCGCCGTTATCCTGACGCTGTTTTTGCTGGCCCTGGTCGGCCTGCTGACTGACACGACTGTCGCCCAGTCGATCAAGGGTTGGGGAGACGGCCTGCATGGCCTGCTGGCCTTTATGACCCAGATGACGCTGGTCATTATCACGGCGCATGTGCTCGCCCATACCCGGGCTGTCGCCTCGCTGCTGCAGGCGCTTGGCCGCGTGCCCAGAACACCGGTACAGGCCTACTGTTTTGTTGTGTTATGCGCGGCGGCCTTCAGCCTCGTCTGCTGGCCACTGGGCACAATTGCAGGCGGCCTGGTTGCCCGCGAAGTCGCTCTGCGGGCGAGAGTGGTGGGTATGACCGTGCATTATCCCTTGCTTGCCGCTGGCGCCTTCGGTGGATTCGTGGTCTGGCAGATGGGTTACTCGTCTACGATTGCTCTGGCGGTGGCCACCCCCGGAAACCCGCTGGAGAGCATCCTGGGCGGTACGATACCGGCCTCCGAAACCCTGCTGAACTGGTGGAATTTACTGACCATTGTCACAACCCTCACGGTGGTGATGGTGACCGTGCTGTTGCTGCGACCCGCTGAACCGGAGCATATCGACGCACCAGAGCCGGAGCCAGAGACCCAGTCCGCACCCGAGCCCAGAGCGGCAGAGGTCCGCCCGGGTATCATGGGCAGTCTCGAAAACGGCCGCACTGTGTCGCTGGTGCTTTCCCTGATGTTGTTTGCCTACATTGGGCACTGGTTCGCGACCCAGGGCTTTGAGCTGTCCCTGAATATCGTCAACTGGAGCTTTCTCGCCCTGGGCCTGCTACTGGCCAACTCGGCGCGACACTACGCCGAGTTGTTCTCTGACGGCGCCCGCGCCGGTTCGGCGGTGCTGCTCCAGTACCCTCTGTATGGCGGCATTATGGGCCTGATGATGACCAGTGGCCTGACCCAACAGTTCTCAGATGCGATCATCGCTTTCTCGTCGCCGGGCTGGTTACCCTATCTGGGGTTTTTCTCCGCCGGTTTGATCAACCTGTTTATTCCCTCTGGTGGCGCGCAGTGGGCGATCCAGGGCCCGATCTTTGTTGATGCCGCCCTGCAGATGGGCGTCGATACCAAGGTGATTACCGCGTCTATCGCCTGGGGAGATCAGTGGACCAACCTGATTCAACCCTTTTGCGCCATTCCCCTGTTGATCGTAACGGGTCTCAAACTGCGTCAGATGTATGGTTACCTGATGGCATTGTGCCTGGCCACTGCGCTGCCTTTCGCACTGGGCTTGTATCTCGCTCAGTCAGTGTAGCGTTCTCGCAGCAGGTTTTTTTGCACCTTCCCCATAGCATTGCGTGGGAGGCTGTCGACGTAGTGGACTTGTTTGGGCACCTTGAAGTTGGCCAGTTGCTCGCGGCAGTGATCGGTGACCGCGCCGGCGTCAGGTGCCGAGCCCGATTCGGCAACCAGCACTGCCACAACCGCCTCGCCAAAGTCCGGATGGGGTACGCCGATAACCGCAGACTCGTTAATGCCGGGCATGTCGTCCAGCAGCAATTCGATTTCTTTTGGGTAAATGTTGAGCCCGCCGCTGATGATCATATCCTTGGCGCGACCCACGATGGAGACGTAGCCCGCTTCGTCGATCTGCCCCAGGTCGCCGGTGTTGAAAAAGCCGTCCACGGTGAAATCCTCGGCGGTTTTGTCAGGCATGCGCCAGTAGCCAGGGAAAACATTGGGCCCACGCACCTGCAGGTCTC
The DNA here is from genome assembly GCA_964590005.1 of uncultured Alteromonadaceae bacterium. Lineage (GTDB taxonomy): Bacteria > Pseudomonadota > Gammaproteobacteria > Pseudomonadales > Halieaceae > CALJFL01. Next base: position 5,979 of record CAZPVJ010000066.1, read on the forward strand.
CCGTTTCACAGGAGGGTAACGGGTTACCCACGGCATCAACGACTCGCACTGCGACGCCAGGCAGAGGAAACCCGACTGTGCCCGCCCTGCGTTCCCCGTCCAGTGGATTGGACGTATTCATCCCGGTCTCCGACATGCCGTAGCGCTCCAGGATGGCATGGCCGGTACGGGCCTTGAATTCCAAAAAAGTCTCGGTCAGTAGAGGCGCTGAACCTGAAACGAACAGGCGGATACTGGCGCAGCGCTCACCGGTGAAATTTGGGCTGGCCAGCAGGCGCGTGTAGTAGGTAGGTACGCCCATCATCACCGTACAATCGGGCAGTGCTGCCAGAACCTGGTCGATATCGAATTTGTCCAGCCAGACCATACTGGCGCCACTCATCAGGACACAGCCAAGCCCGACGAACAGTCCGTGAACATGAAAGATGGGTAAGGCGTGCAGCAGGCAATCCTGGTTGGTGAAGCCCCAGGCTTTCGCCAGGGTGGCAGCGTTGCTGGCCAGATTCTCGTGCGTCAACATGATGCCCTTGGGGCGGCCGGTGGTGCCGGAAGAATAGAGCAGGGCGGCCAGATCCTCTGCAGTGCGCTCGACCACTGTGTGCTCGCTGCTACAACCCGCTGCTCCGTCGGCCAGGCTGCCTGAACCATCCGCTTCCAGCGTCAGCAGTGCCCGGGTACTCGCGGGTAACAGGGGATCTATCATTGCCTGGGCATCGCCGCGACAGACGACAATGGCGGGTTCGGCATTCTCCAGGAAATAGGCCAGCTCACCCGCCTGGTAGGCAGTGTTTAGTGGGTGGTATACCAGGCCGGCACGGAGGCAGGCGAGATACAGGCAGAGGCAGCGGGTCGACTTTTCCACCTGGACGGTCACCCGGTCTCCCGGTACCGCACCCAGACTGATCAGGTGATTGGCGATGCGCGCGGACTCTTTTTCGGCATCACCGTAGCTCAGTGTGTCGCCAGAGGCTGTGGTCAGCAGCGTGCGGTCGCGGTCGACGGGAAAATGCGCGGCATAAGCGGCGTACAGGTTGTGGTTGTCGGGCATCTTGTCAGGCTCTGATCAGTTGTTTCATTTTTTCGCGATAAGCTTGCGGTGTTTCTCCCACGCGGCTGCGAAATGCGCGGCTGAAGGCACTCAACTCAGAGTAGCCTAGTTCGTAGGCGATTTCCGACAGGCTAAGCGCTGTATTGGCGAGGTAGTGGCGCGCTCGCCGTTCACGCACCAGGTTTTTGACTTCCTGAAACGTGTAGCCTTCCTCTGACAGTCGTCTGCGCAAAGTCCTGGGCGAGAGTGCCAGGCTGGCGGCGACTGACTCCATGGTTTGTCCCTCGGCAGTGCCGGTTCGCATCAGTTCGCGCGACACGGCCTCGATGAAACCCTGCCCCTCGGGGCTGACAGCAAAGTAGGTTTTGAGGGCATCCACCAGAATCTCGAACAACAGGTTGTTGCTTGTAACAAAGCGTTCCTTGAGAAATTTTCGGTCAAACAAGAGTCGGTTTTCTTCCTGCCCGAATAGCACCGGAGCGCCGAAGTGAGCCTCCAGGTCGGCCCGGTTCTGAGAATTACCGTGCTGAAACCAGACTTCTTCCACTGGCATTTTCTGGCGGGTAGCGGTGTTGAGGATCTGTGATATGAAGGCCAGCAGGTATTCGTTGAGTTGATCGACCCTGGCGCCAGTGAGGTTGATCAAGCCGGCATTGAATTCCGCGGGGTCCTGATTGGGCCGGAAGCGGGTCTCAATGCCGGTATCGATGTACTGGTCGTAGCGACACAGGCAGGTGAGGCCCTCTTCCACGGAGGGTGCCGCCAGCATCGCGAGAATGATAACGGGTGCCGTTTCGTAGTGGTATTGCTGGGCCATGTTGAGGCCGACACAGGAGTTGTTTGTATGTCGGGCGGCCGCTTCGCACAGGGCTGCAACGCGGGCAAGCGGCACCGGGTAGATGTATTCCTCGCCGCTGTCCGAGGGGATGCCGCACTCATCCAGCACCGGTGCCGGGTCGACTCCCTGATCCAGCAGGTAGTTGCGTATGTAAACGATAAACCTGGGTGACAGGGTTGGTTCGAGTTCCATGCTTACTCGCGTTTATCCACGATACGTTTCGCTTTACCCTCCGAGCGGGGAATTTCACCGGGCTGGTGAACCTGCACCGCGGCGGATACGCCGATGTAAGACTTGATTCGCTGGGTCAGCTCTGCCGCTGCCCTGTCCACCGCGTCGCTATCAGCAGGAGCAGAGGTTTCGACATTGATGGCGATCGCGTCGAGATGGCCCTGCTTGCTGAGTTCGATGTAATAGTGTGGTGATAGTCCTTCTATGGCCAGCAGGTGCTCCTCAACCTGGGAGGGGAACACGTTAACCCCCCTGATGATCATCATGTCGTCGCTGCGTCCGGTAATCTTGTCCATGCGGCGCATGGTTCTGGCCGTCCCCGGCAACAAGCGGGTCAGGTCACGGGTGCGGTAGCGGATGATGGGCATGGCTTGCTTGGTGAGGCTGGTAAAAACCAGTTCGCCCTCCTGGCCGTCCTCGACCACCTCACCAGTCTCCGGGTTGATCACTTCGGGGTAGAAATGATCCTCCCAAATTGTGGGGCCATCCTTGCTCTCCACACATTCCTGCGCTACCCCGGGGCCCATGACCTCGGACAGGCCGTAGATGTCGACAGCGTCAATATTCAGTCGCTCTTCCAACTCACTGCGCATGGCGTCTGTCCAGGGTTCGGCGCCAAAGATGCCCACCCGTAATGCCAGCTCATTGGTATCCAGGCCCTGTCGGTCCATCTCGTCGGCCAGGTTGAGCATGTAGGATGGCGTCACCATGATAATGTCGGGATTGAAGTCCCGGATCAGTTGTACCTGTTTCTCGGTCTGCCCACCGGACATGGGAATGACCGTGCAGCCCAGTTTCTCGCCACCGTAGTGGGCACCCAGCCCTCCGGTAAACAGGCCATAGCCGTAAGCCACATGAAGCATATCGGCAGCGCTGCCGCCGGCAGCGCGGATGGACCGGGCAACAACGGTGGCCCAGGTGTCAATGTCCGCTGCGGTGTAACCGACAACGGTAGGTTTGCCCGTAGTACCGCTGGAGGCGTGCACGCGTACGACGTCCTCCATCGGAACAGCAAAGATCCCGAAGGGGTAATTGTCACGCAGATCCTGCTTTGTGGTGAACGGAAACTTTGACAGGTCTTGCAGTGTTGTCAGATCATCGGGATGCACCCCGTGTTGATCGAATTTCTCCCGGTATACGGGCGAGTTGTCATAGGTGTGCTTGAGGGTATGCTTTAACCGCTCCAGTTGCAGGCTGCGCAGTTCGTCAACGCTCGCGGTTTCTATTTCATGCAATGGGTCAAGGCAGGGTTGCTTATTCATTATGGGCCCCGGTGCTTGTGCTGGTAGAAATCGGAAACCGCATATATAATACAAAAAAACGGATAATATCAAGCATTATGTATCATAAATACATCAGGTTGTGGTCCAACATATGAAGCAGGACAAGGTGATCGCACACCTGGTAAACGGTTTTACCTCCCGGCGACCGATGCGGACAACCTCGCTCATCGTAACCCTGTTTGGCGACGTGGTCTCCCAGCACGGCGGGGCTATCTGGCTGGGTAGCCTGGTGCGGGCGATGGCGCCGCTGGGGCTTAATGAGCGACTGGTGCGCACCTCGGTATTTCGCCTGGTCAAAGAGGGGTGGCTGGAGTTTGACCGCGTGGGTCGGCGCAGTTACTACCGGTTCACCGATTATGGCAGTCACGAATACCAGCGCGCGGCGCGACGTATTTACGCCATGGATGACCAGGCCTGGAATGGTCGCTGGCAGTTGGTGATTCCGCTGGAATTACCGGATGACCAGCGCGAGCGGTTTCGGCGCAGCCTTCATTGGCAAGGGTTTCGGGCGATCAGCAGCGGAACGTTTGCCAAGCCGGGAATCGGTGGCAGAACCCTGCTGGACACCCTGGAAGAGTTTGATGCCACGGACCAGGTGTTGGTCATGGAAGCCGATTCTTTACCTCAGACGCCACCGGCACTGCTGCGACAGCTGGTCCAGGATGTGTGGCATCTGGATGAAGTCGCCACCCGCTACCGCGACTTCCTTAAACACTTCAAGCCGCTGTTCAAGCTGTTGTCCAGGCCCGAAAGCCTGGCGCCGGAGATGGCGTTCATCGCTCGTGTCCTGTTGATTCATGACTATCGGCGGATCCTGTTACAGGACACCCGCATACCCCAGGAATTACTGCCTGCGCGCTGGCCTGGAGACCAGGCCCTGGCGGAAACCGGCGCGGCCTACCTCGGCCTGGCGTCACCCTCCGTGGAGTATATCTGCGCCAACCTCGAGGGCGACGACGGCGCCCTGCCATCGGTAGATCGAAAGTTTGCCATGCGCTTCTCCTTGCTATAAGTGATACGCATAGATGGGAAAACTCCTTAAAACCGTATCACTTGTGATTGTTGTCGAATTGTTTGATACTGGTGGGCTTACGGGCGGCGTAACCTGGTCTCGAGAGTCATTATGTTCGAGTTGAAGACAGTCAATCATCTGCCGCAGGCCGACCGCCTGGAAGGCTTCGGGGAGATGGTGTGCGACAGCTTCTTCCCGATGACAGTGACGGCAAGCCAGGAGCAGCGCGAGGGCTTCTCCGGTCAAATCCAGCTCAGCCAGCTCAACAGGGTGGGTCTGGCTGCGGTCAGCAGTTCTCCGCTGGACGTGTACCGCCGTCGCCGGGATATCGCCCTGGCGGGTGACGCTGCCTACCTGGTAAAGGTGCAGGTGCAGGGAGAGAGCCTGATTCGCCAGCGCGGTCGCGAGGCGCATCTATTGCCCGGCGATTTCACCCTGTGCCTGAGCTCCGAGCCCTACGAACTGCATTTCAACGATAGCTACAGCCAGATGGTGCTCTCAGTGCCGCAGGCGATGCTGGACGAGTGCGTGCTGCAACCGCAGCGACACCTGGGTGTGCGTAAACAGGCAAGCCAGGGTGCCAATGGCCTGTTTTCACAGTTTGTTGCCATGATCGGTGCCAGGCTCGACGATATGGATGGCGTTCTGGCCCAGCGCCTGGAAGCCAATGTAATAGACCTGCTTTGCACATCGCTGGGTTACGCGGAGGACACCCACAAGCATGATTTACTGGCCAGCGGTGTCAAAGAAGAGTACCTCACCCGGATCAAGGCTTATGTTCGCAGCAACCTGGCGGACGAATCGCTGGTTCCCGCAGAGATCGCCAACCGGCACGGAATTTCCACACGTTACCTGCATATGCTGTTTGCCGGTAAAGGCGAGTCGGTTTCACGCTACATCCAGAGGCAGCGCCTGGAAGCCTGCGAGGCTGCACTGAGGCAGGCGGATTTTTCCGCTTACTCGGTATCGGAGATCGCCTACCGGTTCGGGTTCAACGATGCCTCGCACTTCAGTCGGGTGTTCAAGCAACAGTTTGGCGAGACGCCCGCGCGTTACCGAAAACAATGGCAGCACAGCTAAGCAGCGAGCAACTGCGCATCTTCCGCGATGACGGCGTTGTACACGTGCCCAACGCGGTCGACGCAGACTGGATAGAACGCCTGTTGGCTGTCGCCGACCAGCGCCTGGATAATCCGGGCGAGTGGGTGAACGATGCCAACCCGGGCAATCGTCGTGACCGCATGTTTACCGAACGTTATATGTGGCAGACCAACCCGGTGATCAATGACTTCGTGTTTCACAGCGGCTGCGGTGCGCTTGCCGGACAGGCGATGGGGTGTCGGTCGGTGCGCTTCTACTTTGACCATCTGCTGATCAAGGAACCTGCGACCAGCGCGGTGACCCCCTGGCACCAGGATATTCCTTATTGGCCCTTTATGGGCAAGCAGGTGTGTTCCATATGGTTGGCACTGACCGATGCCACCGTGGAAGAGAGTGCGATGGAGTTTGTGCGCGGTTCTCACCTCACCGGCAGCTATTACCGACCCGAGGTTTTCAACGCGAGAGCCGAGCATCCCAATGCCTGGACAGATGAAGCTGAGGGTGAGCCCCTGCCCGATGTCGAGGCTGACCGGGATGCGTTCGACATCATCGGCTACGATATGACTGCCGGCGATGCAGTGATCTTTTCGGCGTGGCTAATCCACGGTGCGCAGGGCAACAATTCCCAGGGTAACCGTCGGGTGGCTTTATCAACGCGCTGGCTTGGTGACGATGCGCGCTGGACGCCCAAGGTTGGCAGTGACCCAACGGTCGATCCCCAGCAGGTCAGCGTTGCACCGGGAGATTACCCGGCTGATGACCGATTGTTTCCCACGGTGTGGCATCAATGATGTTCACTGCCAGTCAATTCCCCGCTTCCCTGACATGCAAGACCAGTTGGTGAAGTGCTGATTAAATACTAAGCTAGGGGTCAGTACTCCAAATCTGCAGAGTACAGACGAACAAGTAGAAGGATTGTCATGAAGAATAATCAGAAGCGGATAGCGTCTCTATTGTCGGCCATAGGCTGTGCCCTGGTACTGCCGACCCAGGCGGAAGAGGCGTTGCCACCACCGCTGCCAATCGAAAAAATGGGCGTTATCGAAACGCTGCCGGAGCGCTATCCGGAGCACTGGTTCCTGGTGCACGACGCGGCGTTTTTCCACATGCTGGACGGTAAGGTCCTGGTGCTCGATGCCACCGCAGATACCGCGCCCGAGCAGTACAAGGGAGCCATCGGTGCCTCTATGATGGGCGGTGTGCACGAATCCGCTTCACGCAACGAGATCTATGTGATCGAGTCGTTTAATACCCGTGGCCCCAGGGGCGATCGCACCGATGTGCTGACCATCTGGGATCGATCCACACTCTCTGTGCTTGACGAGGTAGTCTGGCCAGTACCCAAGCGGCTGCAGGGTATGCCCGAGCGCTTCGCCTTGCAGACAATCAATGACGGAAAGTGGTTGCTGGTGGCCAATTTTTCACCCGCCGCATCGGTGACCGTGGTGGACCTCGATACCCGCGAAATCGTCAACGAAGTTGCCACTCCCGGGTGTGTCCTGGTGTATCCAACCGGGAAGCGCGGCTTTAGTTCCCTGTGCTCCGACGGTCGATTTATGTCCGTTCAGTTGAACAGTGATGCGAGTATCGACAAACAGGCGCGCGGTGAGGCGTTTTTTGACTCGGACGACACCCCGATATTTGAGCGAGCTGCGCTGATCGATGGCGTCGCCTATTTCCCCTCATTCACCAGTATGGTGCACCCGATCGACCTGAACGGTGACCTGGCTGTGCCCGGCGAAGCCTGGTCGCTGGTGAACGATGAAGAAAAAGCCCAGAACTGGCGTCCGGGCGGCATCGGTATTATCGACGATGACGAATTGGGACGCTTTTACATCCTGATGCATCCAGACGGCGGCGATGGTTCCCAGGGTGCCGGTGGCTCCGAGGTCTGGGTCTTTGACCCGGCGAAAAAACAACGCGTACAGCGTATCGCGCTGCAGGAGTGGGGCCTGTCACTGACGGTCAGTCGCGGCAAGCAGCCCCTGCTGATGGTCACCAACCCGGTGGATATGTCCATGGAAACCTATGATGCGCAGACCGGTGAGTTCCAACGCAAAATGGTGGACCTGGGAATGGAAACACCGCTAATGAGCTACGGGGCGAAGTAGGGCATTTATGCCTGAGTTCCTGGTCATTGCCGTGGCTGTTTTTGGGGTCTGGCTGTTTGCTACGGCAGCTGTGCACAAGCTGCGCGCGCCCGGCTGGTACGCGGGCCTGTTAGCCCGCTACCTCGACATGTCGAGGTTTTCCAGACCGCTGGTGCTGTTGATCGCGCTGTCCGAAGCGGGGTGTGCCGTGTTACTGGTCGTGCCGGCGACTCGCACTGTCGGCTTGCTGCTGGCGGCGGCGTTGCTGTTGGCTTACGCCCTGCTGATGAGTCTCCAGTTGTGGCGAGGGCGGCTGGACATGAACTGCGGTTGCGCAGGGCCAGCCTCTGACACGACGATCAGTGCGGGCCTGGTCTATCGGAACCTGGCCTGCGCGACAGTGGCGGCAATGGCCGCACTGTTGCCGCTGCAGGCTACAACCTGGTCGGTCCCGGTCATTTTGATCAGTGGTCTGGTCGGGATTTTCATGGTGTTGGTCTATCTGGCCTGCGAGCAGTTGATCGCCAACGCCCAACGATTTGCAGGAGCGTCCTAGTGGATTGGCTGGTGGTTTCAAATATTGCGCTGTGGATTGGCTTTGTCGTCATGGTGGTGATTAACCTGGCACTGCTGCGGCAGGTCGGTGTGCTCTACGAGCGGGTCGCGCCGGCGGGTGCGCTGATGGTTAACCAGGTATTGGAGGTGGGTGATGACGCGCCCTCGCTGTCACTTGCCACGCTCGATGGGCAGCTCCAGGAGATTGGAGGCGAGCGTGACGGCAAGGCACAACTGCTGTTCTTCCTGTCACCGGATTGCCCGGTGTGCGGCGAGCTGACACCGGTGTTCAAATCCGCCGCTGCGGCTGAGTCCCACTGGCTGCAGGCGGTACTGGCCAGTGATGGAGCCGAACACGACCACCAGGGGTATGTGGCGAGCAAGGGGCTGCAGGACTACCCCTATGTAGTCTCTGAAATCCTGGGCAAAACTTATGGTGTGTCCAAACTGCCCTACGCGGTAGTGGTTGATGAGCAGGGCAAAATTGCCTCCATGGGTATCGTGAATTCCCGTGAACATCTCGAAAGCCTGTTTGAAGCCAAGGAACACAAGGTGGCGTCCATCCAGGAGTACATGAATAAGAAAACTGCCGTGAATTATGTGGAGGCGGACAAGGCATGAAATTGATCGACAAGCTCTTTGAGCGCAAGGCGAGACAACTGGCCCAGCACAGTTCCCGACGCAGTATGCTGAAGGGGTTGGGCGGCTTCCTGGTCGGCGCGAGCGCGCTGCCGCTCTTACCCGTGGCGCGAGACGCCTCCGCGGGGCCAACGACGCCGGCCGAGGAGGGCGATGAGGCCAGTTGCGATTACTGGCGCTATTGCGCTATCGATGGCTTCCTGTGCAGTTGCTGTGGCGGCAGTGCCAATTCCTGCCCGCCCGGCACCGAGATGTCGCCGATCACCTGGATAGGCACCTGTCGGAACCCCGTGGACGGGCGTAATTACGTGATCTCCTATAACGACTGCTGCGGCAAGTCAGCTTGTGGTGCCTGCCTGTGCCAGCGAGATGAGGGCGACCGTCCCTTGTACCGTTCTGACAAGACCAATGATGTTAACTGGTGCCTGGGTACCAGCAGTTCCACCTATCACTGCTCATCAGCCATCGTGGTGGGCCTGGCATTTGATAACAAGTGAAAGCGCTGCTCGCCCTTGCTGTGCTGCTGTGCCCCCTGGTGGGTCAGGCCGCTGACATCAACCCGCAACGGGCAAAGTTTCACTACCAGATGCACTGCGAGGGTTGTCATACGCCTGACGGTACCGGCGCTATGTCAGTGCCCAGGATGAAGGACCAGGTCGGTCTTTTCCTCGAGACGCGCTCTGGTCGAGACTACCTGGTCAGGGTGCCGGGCTCGGCGACGTCAGCGCTGGAGAACGAGGAACTGGCCGAGGTGCTTAACTGGATCCTGGTGGAAATGGGCGGTGCCAGTGTGGCGCCTGATTTCCAGCCCTACTCTGCAGATGAGGTGGCTGAGCTCAGGAGCCAGCCCTTAAACGAAGTTGAGCGTTATCGCGCGCAATTGCTGACCGAAATTGCCGAACATCGCTCCCGACAGGCGAATTGACCATGAAAGTATCTTACGCATTGTTTTCCATCCTGTTATTGACCAGCGTTGGGGTGAACGCGGAGGCGCCCGCCAAGGCGGCCACCTGCATCGCCTGCCACGGTGCCGACGGCAATTCGGTGAATCCTGAATGGCCCAGCCTGGCAGGTCAGAACGCTGAGTACCTGGTGCGCCAGTTGAACCAGTTTCGCAGTGGGCAGCGCGAAAATGCGCTGATGGCGCCGATGATCGCCGCGCTCAATGATGATGACGTCCAGGCCCTGGCGGCCTACTACGAGGCGCAGACCCCGCGGGCCGCAGCCAGTGGCGACAGCGCGCTGGTGGCGAAAGGCCAGAACGTGGCCGCTTATTGTGTCTCCTGCCACGGTGGCAAAGGTAAGACGGCCAACCCCGAGTGGCCCAACCTCGCCGGACAGCAGGCGCGGTATATGGAGCAACAGTTGGTCGCCTATAAGTCAGGCGCACGCCAGCACCCGCATATGCAGACTGTGGTCCAGCGACTCAATGAGGCAGATATGGCTGCGGTAGCGGCCTATTACAGCCAGATGCAACCGTGATCAATACCCGCCCGGTCAGGGCTAGTCTCTCGGGGCTGGCGACCGGTGTACTGATGGCCATCGCGGCGCTAGCGCAATCCGCGCCCCCGGTGCCCGCAGACCTGCTTCTCACCAATGGAAAA
>CAZPVJ010000067.1:0-30706 GCA_964590005.1 uncultured Alteromonadaceae bacterium
TCACGTTTGTCGAAGCCGTGGCAATAATCGGAGACCAAATCACGGATGCTGGATCGGCTTTCCAGTTCAGTGATGCGCGCGGTCAAAGCTGCGATAGTTGCTGCTTCTGTTGCCATATCTGCCTCTGCTGGACTCTGGCAACTCCCTGTGCCAGTTCTTGTCGCCAGCTTTTATTCGTTATCGTTGAATCGGCTTGTTTGTGTCTAGCAAGTTTAGAGAAACTGCACTACAAGTCAACAGTATTCCCCGGCCAAGTACGTTCACAGCATCACTGACCTATCAGCTCGATCCATTCGCCGGCTTTGCCTTTGATTAGCCGGGCGTTATTGCCTTGATAGGGCTCCAGTTCCACATCGTAGTTATTGATTGCGCCGACCTCGAGATAAGCCGCTGTTACGCCAAGGCCGATCATGCTGATGCCTGTGGGCAGGCCGCAGTTGGCGACGGGCCGCGGGGTTAAACCCGTCAACTCGTCTATTTCAATCAGGCTTTTGCCGGTGAGCTGGACGGTGGCCACCGGGTGGCGCGTCTCCGCGGTAAGGTCATGGGCCTGGTTTAACACCGTTATCCTTGTCTCGAAGCGGTTTCCCTGGGTATTGGGGAATTGCTCATAAAGTGCCAGAGCCTCATCCCTGTCGCTGACCAGTAGCACCGGGATAAACAGCCGATCTACCGCACTACGCGCGCTGGGTAGGTCGAAACCGGGCACCTCCTGTTTTATCTGCGTTAAATAGAGCACCTCACCTGCCGGCCCCATGACCTGCATGGCGCGGATATGCGGGCTGACGTCCAGGTCGGCGGGATGCCCGATAATCCTGAACGGGGTGTCCAGCAACGTCTGGTGCAGTGCGTCAACGTCGAGCACGTTGATTTCAAGTGACAGCCAGCCGGTATGGCGGAAGGGGTCTACGGGGGCGGCCGAAGCGTCTTCGATGAATCTCAGCCAGGGCTCTCCGCTGGCGTTGCTGAGCCAGACCGACCGGGAACCGGCCAGTGCCGGCATTCCCCAATGCTCCGCCTGGGTTGCAGAAACGCGCTCTTCATGGGCTTTGCTCTGATACAGGTGGTCGCACCATGCTTTAACGCAGGTGTCGATTCTATCGGTGGTGATGGTGGCGGTCAGGCAGGGGCCGAGGGCGCTGGTAGTCATGATATTCGCCTCCTGATCGAGTCCTTCATCAGCGCTTCAATCTTTTGATGTTTGCGCTGTCTTGAACCTGGGTCTCTGCCAGTAGTGTCCGCCTAATCGATCTTCAGGTCCATCTTGTATTGGAAGTGATCTGGGTTGTAGAGCACCTGCAGGTAGTCGCGTAAGTGCTCCCGGTCGCCCTCGGTGTTAAAGGAGCGGCGGGTCAGGCTCAGCAGTGGACTGCCCTCTGCCACGCCAAGTACTCGCGCGTGTTCCGCGGTGGCCGCGGCCGCGCTGATTGTCTGCGTAACGTGCGTGACATCCATGCCATTTTCCCTGAAATAGCTGAGCCGAGGAGTATTTTCGAAAATGGTTTTGCGCCTGGGCATTTTTACCCCGGCAGTCCAGCTGCGGTAATACGCAAATTTGATGCCGTCGCGCTCCCGGGTTCGCTCCAGGAACAACGCGGTATCGCCCGGCGCCAGTTCCAGTTCTTCGCGGATATCTTGTGGTGGCTGCATCATGCTGCATTCCAGTACAGTTGCGCTGGAGCTGCGCGCCATGCTTTCGATTTCCTGGAGCATGCCGGTGAGCGGCGCTTTTACAGGACGCTGCTCGTATTGGTAGGTAACGTGGGTACCCTTGCCGCGCCGGCGCTCAACCAGGTTCTCCGCCGCCAGCTCGTCCATCGCGCGCTTGGCCGTGATTCGAGAGACCGAAAAAGTATCTGCGAGCTGCTCCTCGGTGGGCATCCTTTCGCCCAGGGGCAGGGTGCCATTGAGGATCAGTTCCTTCAGCAGGCTGTACAGTTGGTAGTACAGCGGCGTCGGGGATTCCTTGCTGAGCCCTTCCCGTGTCTGCTTGCTGAACAGTGTCTCTAGATCCGTCATGCCGTACCCTTTTTGATAATTGTTATAATGATATATCAAATCATTTCCCGGGACAGTAGCTGATCTGCCCGGAGGCTTGAGATTGCTTTAATGTATTAATGATAATACATTAGATCATTAATGCCAGTATCCCGGCGGGACGAGCGTTGAAGAATAAATATGCGTGGTTTATAGCCGGTTTTGCCAGCCTGGCACTGATGATCAGTAACGGTATGACGATATCGGGACTCTCGGTCTACGACGTTGCCTTCATCGATCAATTTGGCTGGTCTATGGGCCAAATCAAGTTTCGCGATCTCGTCACCCTGGCGCTGACCGGCCTGCTCGCGCCGTTCGCAGGTATCCTGCTGGACCGCTACGGAGTGCAGCGTTGTATGTTGTTCGGTTGGGCGGTATTGGCCTGTGGCTACATCGCCTACGGCCAGCTGGGGACATTGACGGGTATGTACCTGATCCATGCGTCCTTCGCCGTGGTGTTGGTGCTGTGCGGTCTCAATGCGGTAGTGATTCTCACGTCTAACTGGTTTGTCAGGTATCGCGGTACTGCCATTGGTATCGCCCTGACCGGTTCGAGTCTTGGCGGCGCTCTTTTCCCGCAATACGGTACCCGGATGATGGCCGCGTTTGACTGGCAGACGGCGATGCTGGTAGCGATAGCGTTTCCGGTTGCGATGCTGGCCTTGACCTGGCTGTTGGTGCGCGACAGGCCAGAACAGGCCGGGCCGGTCTCGTCTGCTAATACCGACGCGGGTGCCATGGCGAGAAGTCCGGCAAATGATGTGTCTTATGCGGATGCCTTGCGCACCAAAACATTCTGGGCTTTGACGCTGATCGCCATGACCACCTTCTATACCGTACTGGGCGTTCAGGCCCATGTGTTCAAGTACATGCGCGATTCGGGTTTTGACGCGCAGGTAGCCACCAACGCGATCAGCACGTTCTTCCTGTGCGCGCTGGTGGGTAAATTCCTGTTCGGGCTATTGGCGGACGTGATCGACAGTCGTCGTGTTTTCTACGGGAATATGATCGTGATGTTTGTCGGTTCGTTAATCCTAGCGCGCATGGATGCGAGCCTGGTGTGGGTCGCCGTTGTTACCTTTGGCCTGGGTTGGGGGGGAGCCTACACCATGCTGCAACTGACCGTGATGGATACTTTCGGTTTGCGCGATGCGGGTAAGATTTTGGGCACTATTACGATTCTTGATGCTATGGGTGGTGGCCTGGGAATCTGGTTGACGGGTGTCATGTACGATCGAACCGGCAGCTATGAATTGCCGTTCATGATTTTTTCCGGTCTGGTGTTCTTTGCGCTGCTCTGCTTTACCCGGGTGAAGCCGCTCACCGGCGCCGCATACGAAGGGGCACGATAAGCGACGATTTGGTCTGCCCGGGCCGGCGACGGCCTACTGACCGGCGCGAAAGGCCGCCAGGATATCGGCAGCGCCGGCGCTCCAGATACCCTCTTGTCCCATTATGTACTCCAGTACCTGCTCAAGCTTGCCGATTCGGTGGGGTTGTCCCAGCATCCATGGGTGAAGATTCAGTGCAAGAATGCGTCCACCACTCTCCGAGGCTTCGCCTAACAGGTAGTCGCAGGCATCGCAGACTTGCTCCACGTAGGAATCTTCGGAGTGCAGGTTATTCATCAGAATGAAACGATCTTCAAGTTCGTTGGACAGGGGCATGGCCCAGAGTGGGCCCTCGTCGGTGCGAAAGCGGTACGGCATGTCGTCATTGACCCAGTCACTGAAGTACTCCACGCCGTTGGCCGCTAACAGCTCCGGGGTTATGGCGCTTTCATTGCGGGCGGGACTGAGCCAACCGGTAACTGGCTGGCCGCTGAGTTCCCGCAGTGTCGCCAGTGATTTTTCCACTAGTGCGCGCTCTTCCTCGGGTTCCTGTCCTCCGTAGTGAATGGCATCCATGTGCCAGCCGTGGCAGCTGATTTCATTGCCGCGCTCGCGCAGGAGGTGCATCAAGTAGGTGTTGCGTTCGGCCAGTGCGCTGTTTACTGCGAAAGTAGGCTGTATGTCGTAGCGGTCAAAGGCTTTTAAAAAGCGGAATATACCGACACGGTTACCATAGTCCCTGAGCGTAAAATGCCGCAGGTCCGGGTACGGCATGGTCATTCCCCCGGGGGGAGGGAAGGGTTTGCCGCTCTGGTCCAGTGGAAAAAATTGCAGGCAGACATTCACCCAGACGGCCAGGCGGGCCTCTTTCGGCCAGGTCACCGGTGCTCGTTCACTCAACATGGACCACTCGTAGCGGTCATGATCCATGCCATAGGCGCGCTTCGGGTAGTCGAGATAATCCGGATCGAGTGCCATGTCTATGCAGTCCTCCGGGCATCAATGTCGGCCTGGGCCAGGTCGTAGTAGTTATCTATGAAGTATTCCGCGATGTCGCGTCCGGTTGTTACCCAGACGTCGGAGTGTCCCGTAATGTACTCAAGTGCTTCTTCGAAGGCGCGCATCCGGTGCGGACAGCTGACCTGGTAGTTATGCGTGGGAATGCACATCACGGTGCCGCTGTCGGCACCCTCGGCATACAGGCGATCAAAGTTATCCTTCAGAATCTGTCCATATCGCCGCGGTTCTATTTTGTTGACCACATAGGCGATGGTGTCATTCATTTCGAGGGAATAGGGAATTGAAATGAATTTGCTACCGTTGCGTACCTTGACCGGGGTGGGCTGGTCGTCGTGGAATAGATCGCAGGTATAGATGCCCCCCGCCTCAGCAAACAGGTCGATGGTATGTTCCGAGTGCGACAGAGCGGGTGCGAGATAGCCCGCCGGTTTTCGGCCGGTATGTTTTTCAATGGTGTCTACCGAATCGAGGATCATCTCGCGCTCCTGCGCCTCAGACAGGCCGTAGGTATAGCGCGTGTTGTAAATGCCGTGGCTGAAAAACTCCCAGTTACGCTCTGCGCACAATGCAATGATTTCGGGGTGGTGGTCGCACAGGGCCGTCGACAGTGAAATAGAGCCGCGAATCTTGTATTTGTCGAGCAGTTCCATCTGCCTGATGTGGCCCACGCGATTTCCGTAGTCGCGGATACTGTAGCCGGGCAGGGCGGGATAGGGTTGTGGCCACGCCTTTCGCTGCGGGTTGGCGGGTGGGTCCAGTTCGTAGAACTCGATGTTCGGAGCCACCCAGAAGGCCAGGCGCGCGCCGCCAGGCCACTCTATCCGGGGTCTGCCCTCATAGGGCCAGTAATCGTATAAGCCGGGATCGTCTTTCATGGCTGCTCTCTTTGTCTCGCGCTTCTGTCGATTCAGGCCTGACTGGCCAGCCAGTCAAAAACTTCCTGCACGTCGACAACGTCGGCGTACTTGATGGCGAGATCGGTGAGATTGGCAAAGTGATAACTCTCGTGTTTATCGGCGACGCACTCCTCGGGGACGATGGTTCGGTAGCCCCGAGACAGTGAGTCCACCGCTGTCGCGCGTATGCACCCGGACGTGGATCCGCCGGTGATAACGACCGTGTCTACCTTGTGCCAGACACACAGTGACTGGAGCTGTGTTTCGAAAAACGCCGAAGGCATTTTCTTGCAGTAGATGGCGTCCTTCACCTGGTCGATCTCAAGGCGGTCGTCAAATTCAGAACGCTCGGAGTCGAATTTGATATTCTGCAGTGAGTCGGGCGTATCCGTGCGGGTTCCCCAGATGCCACAGTCTTCGCCCGAGGCCATGTAGGCCACATGAGTCCAGACCACCGGCCAGTCCAGCTTGCGAAACGCCTTGGCCAGTTCATTCACATAGTGCATCTGTTTGGGGTCAGTCTCGTAGGCCGTTTTGAACAGGTCAGTGCGGGTGTAGGCTTTCTGTGGGTCGACGTTTACCAGGATGGCCTTGTCGCCAAATCCAAACCTGGCCCGCGTCGGGTTGGACTTCAGTTCGCGGTAGATTTCGCGGGCGGTTTTATCGCTTGTTTCCATGCTGGCTCCATCGGGTAGCGTGCCTGTTGCCACGCGCATTGTCGGCCCGGTGCAGCGGGCAAGTCCAGTGGGGGCGCGCGGTGGGTATATTTGATATATTAACATAACATTAATACAATGCAGCGGATTTTGGCAAGTTGGCGACGCCGCGGGGATACTGATGAGACTCTTGAACCTGGACAACTCACCCTATGCCTCGCGGGTCCGCATGCAGATCCGGCAAAAGAAGCTGCCGGTAGACTGTGTCAGCTCATCGATCCCCCTGCGCACCCCGGAATTCGCTGCGGCGTACCCGTTGGCCAAGGTGCCTGTGCTTGAGCTGGATTCGGGTGAGACTATCAGCGAGTCCACTGTGATCCTGGATTACCTGGAAGCCATTTACCCCGAGCCCGCACTGATTCCCGATACTCCCCTGGCTCGCGCGCAGAACGGCATGTTGGTCCGCTGCGCGGACAATCACCTGGCCCCGGCGTTGTTTCCGCTGTTCGCGGTGCTACTGGGTGGTGGTGATCGCAGTGGTGCCAGCGCCCAGATAACCCTGATCGAAGCCGAGCTGGCCAAGCTGGATCGCCTTTTGGACTCGCAACCGGCTTTGTCGGAGCGCTCCCTGCAAACAGGAGATATCTGCCTGTCCACGGTTGTGTGGTACGTGATGTCGCTGGCCGACACCTTTGGCCGCCCACAGCTGATCTCGCCGTTTGTTCACGTGGTGGCCTGGTGGCAGTGGCTCAATGGCTACCCCTCTGTTGCTGCTACCCTGGATGAGATGGGCCAGGCGCATGAAGCATTCCTGGAGCAGCTCAAGTGACGGGTAATCCACACAGGACTATACGAGGCACCATTCTGTATACCAGTAAGCAACCGGAGCGCCTGGACCAGGAGCGTGGCCGGGAGTTTTTCACCCTGACCCAGCAGGCTGACGGTATCGATGTGTTATTGGCTCACTGCGAGATCGACGACGAACCCAATGTGATCCGTGATGTCTCCATCGCCATGCGACATAGCGACTCGTCGCCCCTGGATTGCTCGGTGCGCCTGACCGTGGGTAATGAATTCGAGGGTACGGGGTGGATGCGCTTTGCCGACGGATTAGCCGAGTGCGAAACCTTTAATCGCAAGGATGGTCGTTCGAGCCAGAAAATCGAGACCACCGCGCCGGTGAAGTGGTTGCAGTCACACCCCATCGCCGGCGATTCCCTGCTGATGAAGCTGTATGACCTGGATGACGGGCCGGGTACCCATTTTTTCGACGACATGTTTCTGACCTCCCCGGATCATCGGGGCGCGACCGGTCCGCTCCTGTTCGCCGCGGGCTTTGCCCTGGTCTACGTGGGCGAATGCGATGTCTCGGTTGCCGCCGGCGATTTTCGTGCGCGCCACTTCCAGGTAACGGGTACCGCAGACAGTCTGCCGGAGGAGCACCCCCCCTACGATGTGTGGTGTACCGCCGACGACGATTACATTTTTCTCAAGGCCTCTGTCGGTGGCTACATGCAAACGCATTACGAGCTGACTGAGCTGTTCCGGGACTGAGAACGTAGTAGACTTGTTGCCGCCGCCAAGGGCGCAAGCAACGGTTTTGCCAGCACTGGAGTAACACGATTATGAGTGAGCGAGTCGTCATTAACGACGTGGGCCCCCGGGACGGGCTACAAAATCAGCCCAAGATTCTCAGTATTGAAGAGCGACTTGCCATGATCAGCTCCCTGGCCGATGCGGGGGTAAGGGATATTGAGGTCGGCAGTTTCGTCTCGCCCAAGGCCGTTCCCGCAATGGCCGGAACCGACAAGGTCGTCGCCGGGCTACCCGAGGACGATGTTGCGTACTCAGCGTTGATTCCCAATATGAAAGGTTATGAGCTCGCCCGTGAGGCCGGCGTAAAAACCGTGGCCATGGTTATTTACGGTAGCGAGGGCATGGCCCAGGCCAATGTCAATATGGGGATGCAGCAAACAGAAGATATCACCCGGGATATCCTGGCTCTGGCCAAGCAGGATGGTATCGAGGTTATCGCCACAATCACCACCAGCTTTGCCTGCCCCTTTGACGGCCCTACCGACCCCGCTGTGATAGAGGACATCAGTGCCCGGTTTTTGGAGCAGGGCGTTGATCAGCTGATTATCGCCGACACCATTGGAGCCGCGAACCCGCAGGAGGTGCGGCGCCTGACCGCCAATCTGGTGGCGAGTCATGGCAGTGATCGCCTGGGTTGTCACTTTCACGATACCCGCGCGATGGGGGTCGCCAATGTTTACGCCGCCGTGGAGTCGGGGGTGCGTCGATTCGATGCCTCAATAGGTGGCCTCGGGGGTTGCCCGTTCGCCCCGGGCGCGAGCGGCAATGTGGCCACAGAAGATGTGGTGATGATGCTGGAGCAGATGGGGTTGGATACCGGCATCGACCTCGATCGACTGCTGGCAGCCTCCGACCTGGCTGAAGAGCTGACCGGCACCGCCCCAGGTGGCCGGGCCAAGGCTTGGCTCAAGCCCTGGTTGGCAAAACAGGCCAGCTGACACCGCGTCCCCCGTGCCCTGGCCTCATTAACTTTTCGGGGCGGACTGGGGTTTACTCAGGCGGAACGCTGCGGGCATAGGCTTCCCATGTTCCTATGGGAAAACCGTCATCCCAGTCATCGCACGGCTCCAGGTAATCCGGGCAGTGCGCTTCTGCATACGCCAGGACCTTAGCTGGAATATCGTCGAAACCCCTGTTGCGTTTGTGGGAGTGCATGCGGCCAAACAGCGCACCCTGCGGGTGCCGTCTACCCATCTTCATCCATGGCCACCAGGGGCTTAACCGGGTGAACCCGCAGTTGAAGCGCGCGCAGGGATTGCTGCGGTCCTCGAGCTCTGAGCTGGCTGTGGTGAAAGTAAAATGCTCGGAGGGGTTGATGAATTCACCCGTACAGGCCGACGGCCACTGATCGGCCGTCACCGGGTTGCGGTAGCGATGGGTGTAATCCCAGGATAACAGCGTCTGGTCGCCGTACCGTTCCCAGGGGAGCACGAAAGGCACGCTGCCGTCCTCCAGGGTCACCGCACTGCCGTCATTCATCAACGTGGGCGCATCTTCTTTGTCGCCAAACTGGAAGACCGGCATGACCGGTGTCAACTCGCCACGGATGCGATCATTGTAGAAATTAAAGACCTCGACCCGCTCTCCGGTGTAGGGGTTAAGCCAGTCCTCCAAAATGTCGCCGCTGGCCAGGTCGGTGAAGAAACCGGTCTCCTTGCCGCGCAGTTTGACGTTGCCATTGTCCAGCAGCTTTGCCTGGAAGCCGCCAAATCCGGCGTAACCAAACAGGGGCCTGAGCCGCTCGTCACCCACCTGGCCAAACATCAATCCGTGGAACGCGGAAAATACCGGCGCGTCGTCGTAGGTTGCCCAGAGTTTGCCAAAGGCATACAAGTTGTCACGTGGCGAGCCGAAGTCGAGCGGAGCCGCAGCGCGACCGCCTCCGGTCTCGCTATCCGACGTGGGTGCGCGCAAGCTCTGGCGCAATAGGTTTGGCAGATTACTCATCGAAGTCCAGGGGCCTTAAGTGAGCCCGATTGTGACAGAGCCGGCCGCTATCGCAATGAGCTACCCGAGCAAGGGGCGGGTAGTTTTCAGCACTGCCTTGAAGCACTTGGGGTTACCGCAGACGATGTTGCCCGACGCCATAAAGTTGTCCGAGCCGTCGATATCGGCGACGAGGCCGCCAGCTTCCCTTACCAGCAGCGCGCCGGCGGCAATATCCCACTCGGCGAGACCGATCTCCCAGAATGCGTCGAGACGACCCGCCGCGACGTAGGCAAGATCCAGGGATGCGGCGCCTGCGCGCCGGATACCGGCACATTGACCGGCCAGTTGTTCGATGCTTTTGCTGAAGGGCTCCAGTTTGTCATCGCAGTGATTCTTGAAAGGAATGCCAGTGCCGAGCAGGGCGCCATCCAGGCTGGGCAGTTGGCTGACTCGAATACGACGGCCGTTTAACTGCGCGCCGCGACCGCGTGAAGCGGTGAATTCCTCGCGTCGCACCGGGTCGACAACCACAGCGTGTTCCAGCTTGCCACGGTACATGCAGGCGATCGACACGGCGTAATGAGGGATCCCGCGCATGAAGTTGGTGGTCCCATCCAGCGGATCGATGATCCAGCGGTATTCGGAGTCTTCTTCGCCATCGAGGCCGCTTTCTTCGCCGACGATGGCGTGTTCGGGAAACGCCTTGCGCAGGTGATAGCTTATTTCGCGTTCAGCGTTTAGATCTACGTCGGATACGAAGTCGTTGAGGCTCTTCGCCTTGAACTCGACCTGGTCCAGGTCGTCCGATGCGCGCACGATTTGCTCTCCGGCCTTGCGGGCGGCGCGCAGTGCGATATTGATCATCGGTTCCATGGTCAGGTCCTGGTCGTGTCCGGATGGGCGCGCGATTATAGCAGCAGTAATCGCTGGTGGTAACGTCAGGCGGGTGAATCTTAAGGCGAATCTGCTACACTGCGCGCCCTCCCAAACAAGGCCCGTAGCGCAGTAGAGTCCGCCCATGAACCTTGATCATGTCCGCATAGTTCTGGTCAACACCAGCCATCCAGGCAATATCGGTGGAGTTGCCCGGGCGATGAAGAATATGGGCCTGCGCAGACTTTACCTGGTGGCCCCTCGCCAATTCCCGGACGAGCAGGCAACCTGGCGCGCCGCGTCTGCGACCGATGTACTCGAAAACGCGGTGATAGTGGACTCGGTCGAGGCCGCGGTTGCCGATTGTCAGTTTGTCGTGGGTACCAGTGCCCGGGAGCGCCGTATTCCCTGGCCGCTTTTGGATCCACGGGCCTGTGCCAGTCGCATCGCTGAAGCCTCGTCGCGCGAGCAGGTGGCGGTGCTGTTCGGACGCGAGGACCGTGGGCTGACTAACGAAGAGCTGAAACTGTGTAATTTACACCTCAACATCCCCACCTCGGAGGATTACAGCTCTCTCAACCTGGCCATGGCAGTGCAGATAGTCGCCTACGAGCTGCGCATGCTGCTGGCGGAGGGGGACTTGCCTGCCAGCGAAGACGATCAGTGGGATGCGCCGTTCGCCACAACCGAGAACATGCAGCGTTACTACGACCACCTGGAAGAAACCCTCGTCGATATCGAGTTTCTGGATCCCGCCGCCCCGCGCCAACTGATGGCCCGCCTGCGTAGGCTGTACAGTCGGGTGCGGTTGGACGAGATGGAGCTGAATATCCTGCGAGGCATCCTCACCGAGACCCAAAAGTGGGTAAGCAGGGCCAAGAAGCCCGCCGACTGAAGCACAACTGTCCAAATTACCTGATCAATTTAGTGGGTTTTATAGTTGACCAAAATGGTAGGTTATTAGATAATTTCGACCTCGAAGTGAATAGGTGAGCTTATGCGCCTGACAACGAAAGGTCGTTACGCCGTGACCGCAATGCTGGACCTTGCCCTGCATGCGGAATCCGGCCCGGTTAGCCTGGCCGATATCTCCGGCCGGCAGGATATTTCTCTGTCTTACCTGGAGCAGCTGTTCGCCAAGCTGCGACGGGGTGAACTGGTGAAGAGTGTCCGTGGTCCAGGGGGTGGATACTGCCTGAGCCGTGCCGGTGACGAAATTTTCGTGGCCCAGATCATTGACGCGGTCAATGAGGCGGTAGATGCGACCGGTTGTGGTGGTGCCAGCGACTGTCAGCAGGGCGAGGTCTGCCTGACTCACCACCTGTGGGAGAACCTGAGTGAACAGATCCACGGGTTTCTCAGCCAGATTAGCCTGGCGACCCTGGTCGAGCAGCGCGAAGTGCAGAGTGTCTCTGCCCGGCAACATATGCGAGCAATCGGCGATACGCCCGAGACACTTGCGCTGACACAGATTTAGATTCGCCGCCGGCGGCGAAGTTTGGAGTAGGAAAGAATGCAGAAACCGATTTATTTTGATTACCTGGCGACGACACCGGTTGACCCCAGGGTGGTGGAAAAGATGACGCACTGCCTGTCGATGGAGGGGAACTTTGGTAACCCGGCGTCGCGGTCGCACGTTTTCGGCTGGAAGGCGGAAGAGGCGGTGGAAAATGCCCGGCGCCAGGTGGCCGACCTGATTAACGCGGATCCGAGGGAGATTGTCTGGACGTCCGGTGCCACTGAGTCAGATAACCTGGCCATCAAGGGTGCGGCTCACTTTTACCAGAAAAAGGGCAAGCACATCATCACCTCCCGCATTGAACATAAGGCCGTACTGGATAGCTGCCGTCAGCTGGAGCGCGAGGGATTCGAGGTGAGCTATCTCGACCCGGATAGCGCTGGCCTGATCAGTCCCGAGTCAGTCGCCAACGCCCTGCGTGATGACACGATTCTGGTGAGTATCATGCACGCCAACAATGAAATCGGTACGGTCAACGATATCGCCGGCATTGGCGAAGTTACCCGCAATGCAGGGGTTATCTTCCACGTTGACGCCGCCCAAAGCGCAGGCAAGATAGCCATCGATTTGAAAGAGATGAAAGTGGACCTGTTGTCCATGTCGGCGCACAAGATGTACGGCCCCAAGGGTATTGGCGCTCTGTACGTCAGGCGTAAACCCCGCGTGCGCCTCGAGGCACAAATGCATGGGGGCGGCCACGAACGAGGTATGCGTTCCGGTACGCTCGCCACCCACCAGATTGTTGGTATGGGTGAGGCGGCGCACCTGGCGAAGGAAGAGATGGCGATGGACGCAGCGCATTCCCTGGCGCTCAGGCAGCGCTTCTGGGATGGCATCAAGGACATTGAGGAAGTGCACATTAATGGTGACGAAAGCGACCGTCTGCCAGGTGCAATCAACGTCAGTATTGCCTTTGTTGAGGGCGAGTCCCTGATCATGTCCTTAAAGGACCTGGCGATTTCGAGTGGCTCGGCCTGCACATCGGCCAGCCTGGAGCCATCGTATGTGTTACGTGCGCTGGGATTGAATGACGAACTGGCTCACAGTTCACTGCGCTTTGCGTTTGGCCGGTTCACCACGGAGGAAGATGTGGATTACGCGATAGAACAGCTGCGTGATGCGGTCGATAAACTGCGCGAGCTGTCACCACTGTGGGATATGTACAAAGACGGCGTCGATTTGAGCACGATCGAGTGGGCCGCACACTGATTTTATAGAGGGAGTTAATCATGGCTTATAGCGAAAAAGTTCTGGATCATTATGAAAATCCCCGCAATGTCGGCAAGCTCGACGCCAGCGATGAGAGTGTCGGTACGGGTATGGTAGGTGCGCCAGCATGCGGAGACGTCATGCGCCTGCAGATCAAGGTTAATGATGATGGTGTAATCGAAGACGCCAAGTTCAAGACTTACGGGTGTGGCTCTGCTATTGCCTCAAGTTCGCTTCTCACCGAATGGGTGAAAGGTAAAAACCTGGATGAGGCTGAGCAGATCAGGAATACCGAGATTGCCCAGGAACTGGCGCTGCCTCCGGTGAAAATTCACTGTTCGGTGCTTGCCGAGGATGCGATCAAAGCGGCGGTTAAAGACCTGCGCGAGAAGCGGGGCGAGGACTAGGCATGGCGCTCAGTATTACCGAGGCCGCCGCCCAGCATGTCGGCGCGCAGCTGGCCAGCCGTGGTAAGGGGCTCGGAATTCGCGTAGGCGTTACCACGTCCGGCTGCTCCGGTATGGCCTACGTGCTCGAATTTGTCGACGAACTCGCTCCCGAAGACGAGGTATTTGAAGATCACGGCGTGAAGGTTTTTGTCGATCCCAAAAGCATGGTGTACCTGGACGGGACCGAGCTCGATTTTGTTCGGGAGGGCCTCAACGAGGGGCTTCAGTTTCGCAACCCAAATGTTCAGGGCGAGTGTGGCTGTGGGGAAAGCTTCACCGTATAACAGCGGCGCGGACTTTCACCCGACATGCCATACCCCGACTTCTCCAAAACCTACTTCCAGTTATTCGATCTCCCGCAGCGGTTTGAGGTAGACCTGCCCCTGCTGAGTGAACGCTATCGGCAGCTGCAGAGAGAGGTGCATCCCGATCGATTCGCCGGCGGTACTGCCCAGGAGCAGCGCCTGGCTGTTCAGTATTCAGGGCTGGTAAACGAGGGTTATAACACGCTCAGACAACCACTTTCGCGGGCACTGTATTTACTCGAGCTGGGCGGGATGAATGCCGAGGAGGTGGCCCGCCAACCCGTTGACGGTGGCTTTCTCATCGAGCAAATGGAGTTGCGGGAGAAGCTCGAATCCCTCGCCGGGTTGATCGACAAGGAGACGGTCCTGGAACATTTGATGACCGAGCTTTCCGGGGATCTGCGAGCACACAAGGCGGAGTTTTCGCAGGCCTACGAGGCGGGTAACCCGCAGGCGGCGGCCAGTGCGTGTGTAAAAATGCAGTATCTGGAGAAGCTTTTGCTGGAAGCGGAGCAGGTAGAGGCCGACCTGCTGGAAGGACACTAGGGTAGCGCATGGCATTGTTACAGATAGCAGAGCCCGGGCAGTCGCCCTTGCCGCACTCGGTCAAGCGAGCGGTAGGTATTGATCTGGGTACGACCAATTCGCTGGTTGCAACAGTACGAGGCGGCCGCACCGCGGCGCTGCCGGACCACGATGGTGCTGTGATGCTGCCCTCGGTAGTGAACTACAGTGATCCGGGTCATCCCCTTGTAGGCTCGGCGGCGCTCGAACGCGCGTCTGCTCACCCCGCCGATACCTTGATGTCGGTGAAGCGGTTCATGGGTCGTGGATCTGAAGATGCCGCCGAGGATATACGCCGCGCCCACTATAATTTAGCCGGCGAAAGCGACGGCATGGTGACTTTGCAAACCCGCTCTGGCCCGGTCAGCCCGGTACAGGCATCTGCCGAAATTTTGCGGGTACTGCGTGAGCGCGCCGAAGAGACCCTTGAAGCCAGTGTCGAGGGCGCGGTGATCACGGTGCCTGCCTATTTCGACGAGGCCCAGCGACAGGCCACCAAGGATGCAGCCAGACTCGCGGGCTTACCCGTATTGAGGCTGCTGAATGAGCCGACAGCGGCGGCGGTTGCCTATGGCCTGGACACGGCGGAGGAGGGTGTTATCGCGGTGTATGACCTGGGCGGCGGTACCTTTGATATATCTATTCTGCGGCTTCATCGCGGGGTCTTTGAAGTGCTCGCCACCGGCGGCGATACGGCGCTGGGCGGTGATGATTTCGATGCCGCGCTGGCAGCCTGGGTGATGCAAGAGCTGGATTCAGAGGCGTTGGCCGCCGGTAAAGCCCGACAGCTGTCTGCACTGGCTCGTTCGCTGAAGGAGCAGTTGTCCGATAGTGACGCGGTAACGGTCGAATTGGAGGAGATTGTTCCCGGCGCCGGTCCGCTGGAACTGGAACGATCAACGTTCGAGGCTCTCATACAGTCGCTGGTCAAGAGAACGCTACTGGCGTGCCGGCGTTGTCTGCGCGATGCGGGTCTTGCCGCTGAAGACATTGATAATGTCGTCATGGTGGGCGGCTCGACTCGGGTACCGCTGGTGCGCGCTGCGGTAGCAGAGCTTTTTGGCCGTGAGCCACTGGTCGACATCGATCCCGACCAGGTCGTCGCGATAGGTGCAGCCCAACAGGCCGATATTCTCGTTGGTAATCGCGCCGAGGGCGACCTCCTGCTCCTGGATGTGATTCCCCTGTCCCTGGGACTGGAGACCATGGGCGGCCTGGTCGAAAAAATTGTGCCCCGTAACACCACCATCCCGGTTGCCCGCGCCCAGGAATTTACGACGTATAAAGACGGTCAAACCGCACTGGCTGTGCACGTGGTTCAGGGTGAGCGGGAAATGGTTGCAGATTGCCGTTCCCTGGCGCGCTTCGAGTTACGGGGTATTCCCCCGATGGTCGCCGGGGCTGCTCGCATCAAGGTGACCTTCCAGGTCGACGCCGATGGCCTGCTGAATGTGTCCGCGCGCGAAGAAACGACGGGTGCTGAGAGTAATGTAACGGTTAAGCCATCCTTTGGCCTGGCCGAGGAAGAAATCGCGCAGATGCTGCAGGCGTCCTACAGCCACGCCGGTGAAGACATGTTGGCGCGTAAGCTGGCCGAGCAGCGCCTGGATGCCCAGCAATTGTTGGAAGGGCTGGATGCTGCGCTGCGGGCAGACGGTGAGACACTGCTCACCGATGACGAGAGGCAGGTGCTGGCGGGGCAGATGGCCGCTGTCCGCGAGCGATTGCCTGGCGAAGATATAGACGCGCTGCGTCTGGCGACAGATGAGCTGGGTCGGGCCAGTGAGGCCTTCGCAACACGGCGCATGGACAGGAGTATCCGCGAGGCCCTGGCGGGTGTATCGCTGGACGAGTTGGATGATGAGGTAAAAGAATGACCCGTATCGTGATACTGCCAAATGAAAACCTGTGCCCCGAGGGAGCAGTGGTAGAGGCGGAACCCGGAGAAAGCGTCTGTGCTGCTTTGCTGCGCAATGATATCGAGATCGAGCATGCCTGTGAGATGTCCTGCGCCTGTACGACCTGCCACGTGATCGTTCGCGAGGGCTATGAATCCATGGAGGAGCCCGACGAATTGGAGGATGATTACCTGGACATGGCCTGGGGCCTGGAGCCCGATTCCCGGCTGAGCTGTCAGGCAATCGTTGCCGATGAGGACCTGGTGGTAGAGATTCCACGCTATACGATTAATATGGTGTCTGAACGGCACTGATTCGCCGGCCCACGACACCCCAAGGAGGCGAGCCCATGCTTTGGACTGATGTTAACGACATCGCTATTGAGTTGAGCGAGGCCCACCCGGACGTCGACCCGCTGAGCCTGAACTTCGTGGACCTGCGCAATTGGGTTCTGGCATTGGCCGATTTTGACGATGATCCTGAGCGCTGCGGAGAGAAAATTCTCGAGGCTATCCAGGCCGCCTGGATCGAAGAGCTGGAATAAGCCGGGCAGGCGCTTTCCGTGAAATTTCCCTATTTCATGAAGCGTCTTCTAAGTCTCTGATTTAAAAGCAAAAGAAACTTTCCCTGACGGGCGGTTTAGGGTGAAACCAGTGCCCAAAGTCCGTATAATTGCGCCGCTTCCGGCCCGCACCCGGCGGTGCCCGGCTGACGGGCCCCGCGACAGGGGAGTGGGCCCCCGACCTTTTGTTCTTCTGGAGATAGTTTGATGGCTGTAGAGCGTACCCTTTCCATTATCAAGCCCGACGCGGTTGCCAAGAATATTGTTGGCAAGATCTATTCGCGCTTCGAGACCAACGGCCTGCAGATCGTGGCCTCGAAAATGCTGCGACTCAGCGACGGTGTAGCTGGTGGCTTTTACGCAGAGCACCGCGAGCGCCCCTTTTTCCCTGCGCTGATTGAATTCATGACGTCCGGCCCCGTGGTGGTGCAGGTATTGGAAGGTGACAATGCGATCGCCAAGAACCGCGAGCTGATGGGCGCTACCAATCCGCAGGAAGCGGCAGAAGGCACAATTCGGGCGGATTTTGCCGAGTCGATTGATGCCAATGCGGTACACGGCTCCGATTCACCGGAGTCCGCGGCGCGGGAAATTGCCTACTTTTTTGCCTCCAGCGAGCTTTGCGAGCGGGGCTAGGCCAATAGACTGTGTCCTCCGTCCTCGCCAGTAGTGCTGAACAGCCCAGGGTAAACCTGCTGGGACTGTCCAGGCCGCAAATGGAACAGTTCTTTCTCGAACTCGGAGAGAAGAAGTTTCGTGCGCAGCAGGTACTGAAGTGGATTCACCATCATGGTGTGACCCGCATTGAGGACATGACCAATCTCGGCAAGGCGCTGCGCGAAAAGTTGCAGGGTATTGCCGAGGTGCGGCCACCGGAGATAGTCAGCCAGGAAGACTCCAGCGACGGTACCCGTAAGTGGGCGATCCGTGTCGATGGCGGTGGCCTGGTGGAGACGGTACTGATTCCGGATGGTAATCGCGCAACCCTGTGCGTTTCTTCACAAGTGGGTTGCAGCCTGGACTGCAGTTTTTGCAGCACTGGCAAGCAGGGATTCATGCGCGACCTCAGCGCAGCGGAGATTATCGGGCAGGTCTGGCTGGCCATCGATTCCTACGACGCGTTCCAGCCCGGCAAGGGTCGGGTGGTGACCAACGTGGTGATGATGGGCATGGGAGAGCCATTGTTGAACTTCGACAATGTCGTGGTTTCCATGGATCTGATGATGGAAGACCTGGCCTATGGCATTTCCAAGCGACGGGTGACTCTGAGCACCTCCGGCGTTGTGCCCGCCCTGGACAGGCTGCGAGAGGTCAGTGAAGCGTCTCTCGCTGTTTCGCTGCATGCGCCGAATGACGCGCTACGCAACGAGTTGGTGCCAATCAATCGCAAGTACCCCATAGCGATGCTACTGGAGAGCTGTCGCAAGTACATCGATGCCCAGAGCGACAACAAGCGGGTTGTCACCGTCGAGTACACCCTGATTGCCGGGATCAATGACCAGCCGGAGCACGCCAGGGAGTTGGCTGAATTGCTGGCGGATTTCCCCTGCAAGATAAATCTTATTCCCTTTAATACCTTCCCCCAGTCCGATTACGAGCGCCCCAGCGGCAATGCGGTGTCCCGGTTCTGGCAAGTGCTGGTCGATGCAGGATATATTGTCACTGTACGGACCACCCGGGGGGACGATATCGACGCCGCTTGCGGGCAGTTGGTTGGCCAGGTGGTGGATCGAACCCGGCGCAGTGAGCGCTATCGCGAGGCCAGGCAGAACCAGGGGGTGCAGGCGGGGTGAATACGTTGAGATTGGCTAGGGTGTTAAGGAGTGCAGCCGCAACCGTTGTTGTTGCGGTTTTGATGGGCTGCGTGACAACAACAGAGAGCGTGTTTACCGATGACGCCTCACCCGAGGAGGCTCAGGCGAAACGCGTTGCCCTGGCCCGCCAGTACATAGGCGAGGGCAATTGGGATGACGCCAAGCGCAATCTTGCCATCGCCGTAGAGATTGACGACAAAAATGCCGAGGTCTATGAAGCATTTGCGCTGGTCTACCAGAGTACCGGTGAAATTGAACTGGCTGAGGAAAACTTCAAGAAAGCGATCAAGCTGGACCGCAATTTTTCCAGGGCCCGCAACAATTATGCCGCCTTCCTGTTCAGTCAGGAGCGTTATAAGGAGGCAGAAGCTGAACTGGTCTATGTGGTCAAGGATACCTTGTATCCCGGACGACCCCAGGCTTTCGTAAATCTCGGTCTGTGCCGCGTTCAGCTGTTTGATCCGCAGGGTGCGGAGGAGGCCTTTGTCCGCGCCCTGGCCATGGACAGGCGCAACAGCATTGCGCTGCTGGAGCTCGCCCATCTGCGACTGGATGCCAAGGATTATCCGACTGCCGAGCAGTACTATGCCGGTTACCGGAAAGTCGTCAGACAGCAATCGGCCCGCGGTCTCTGGCTGGGTATCAGGTTGGCCCGGGCCCAGGGTGACCAGAATGCCGAGAGCAGCCACGCGCTGGCCCTGCGCAACCTTTATCCGGATTCCGCAGAGTATCAGGCGTACCGGCGCACAACTGTGGGTAGCTGACGCCGTGTCAGTTGAGAGCGCCGAGCAGCTGGATTTTGTGGGACTGTCGCCGGGCACGATGCTGAGGGCCGGCAGGGAGTCGCAGGGAATGTCCGAGCGAGAAACCGCCGAACGACTCAACTGGTTGCCGCGCTATGTGTCCATGATTGAGCAGGATGATTACCAGGCGTTGCGCAGCCCGGCTTTCGCCCGTGGCTATATTCGCGCCTACGGGCGTTTGTTGAACCTCGACGAGGAGGAACTGATCGCCGCGTTTGAGGTGCTCACCGACGGTGCTTTCGAAGGCGGCAAGGGCAGGCGGGTTACAACCCAGCCTCTCCAGCTGCAACGCACCGGGGTCGGTATTGTCGTCGGTTTGCTGACGCTGGCCATGCTGGTAGCCGGTTTATGGTGGTTGCAGAGCGCTCAGGCGGTCAGTGAATCCGCGCGTGAGCAGTCGGCTCGGGCGCTCGAACAGCTACCCGCCGAGGAAGTATCACCGGCCGGTGAGGTTGAAGGTTAGTTATGACACTGCAGTCGCCAATCAAGCGTCGTCAAAGCCGGCAGATAATGGTGGGCGATGTGGCTGTGGGTGGCGGTGCGCCAATCAGCGTACAGAGCATGACCAATACAGAAACCTGTGACGTGGCGGCCACTGTCGCCCAGGTGAGCGCGATACACGATGCCGGCGCCGACATTGTTCGGGTCTCGGTTCCGAGTATGGATGCGGCGGAGGCCTTCCGCGAAATCAGGAAGCAGGTCAGTGTGCCGCTGGTGGCTGACATCCACTTCGATCACAAGATCGCCCTGAAGGTTGCCGAGTATGGCGTTGATTGCCTGCGCATCAACCCGGGTAACATCGGCCGCGATGACAAGGTGCGCGAGGTTATCGATAGCGCCCGCGATAAGGGTATCCCGATCCGTATCGGGGTTAATGCCGGCTCCTTGAGCAAGGAATTACAACGCAAGTATGGCGAGCCCACGGCCGAGGCGCTGGTGGAATCGGCGATGCACCACGTCGATATTCTCGATAAGTTTGACTACCCCGATTTCAAGGTCAGTGTGAAGGCATCGGAAGTGTTTATGGCGGTAGAGGCTTACCGATTGCTGGCGGACAAGATAGATCAGCCTCTGCACCTGGGTATCACCGAGGCCGGTGGTTTGCGCGGCGGCACCGTTAAGTCCGCAGTCGGCCTGGGTATGCTGCTCATGGACGGTATTGGAGACACCATTCGGATATCGCTGGCAGCGGACCCGGTAGAAGAGGTAAAGGTAGGCTTTGAAATTCTAAAGAGCCTGAAGCTGCGCACCAATGGCATTAACTTTATCGCCTGTCCCAGTTGCTCCAGGCAGAATTTCGACGTTATCGGCACGATGAACACCCTGGAGCAGCGATTGGAAGATGTGCGCACACCCATGGACGTGGCGGTGATTGGCTGTATCGTCAACGGGCCCGGCGAGGCCAGGGAAGCCGATGTGGGATTAACCGGTGCTTCTCCCAGTAACCTGATCTATGTCAGCGGTGAACCCGACCACAAGGTGAGTAACCAGGACTTTGTTGATCACCTGGAGCAGGTGATAAGAGAGCGGGCCGACGAGCTCGAAAAAGAACGTGCAGCGGCGGATGAAAAGCTCATCCACAAGGCCCCGGCCTGAAGATTAGGCGTCCGCAGGAGACTTCGTGAGTAATTTTAGAGCCATCCGGGGCATGAACGACATTCTGCCGGATGAGACACCCTACTGGCAGCTGTTGGAAGCCACTGTCAGTGAACTGCTCGCCAGTTACGGTTATGGAGAAATCCGTCTGCCGCTGGTAGAGCAAACGGAATTGTTTTCTCGCTCTATCGGCGAAGTCACCGATATCGTCGAAAAGGAAATGTACAGTTTCGATGATCGCAAGGGCGACAGTCTGAGTCTGCGCCCCGAGGGGACGGCCGGTTGTGTTCGCGCGGTCATCCAGCAGGGCATGCTGAATGTAAGCCAGCGCCTATGGTATGCCGGTCCGATGTTTCGTTACGAGCGCCCGCAGAAGGGCCGCCAGCGCCAGTTTCACCAGATTGGTGTCGAGGCCTTCGGCATCGCCACACCGGATATAGACGCCGAGCTGATTGTTATTACCGCGCGCCTGTGGCGTTTGCTTGGCCTGGGCGACAGCGTCGAGTTACAACTCAACTCGATTGGCAGCAGCGCGGCGCGAGCTGACTACCGACAGGCCCTGGTGGCTTACCTCGAGCAGCACCGGCAAAAACTGGATGAAGACAGCCAACGGCGCCTGACGACTAATCCCCTGCGTATTCTGGACAGCAAGAATCCTGATACACAGGCCCTGCTGGACGGCGCGCCCACACTGGCCGAGTACCTGGATGACGATTCTCGCGACGATTTTGAGCGTTTGTGTGAACTGCTGAACGCAGCGGGGGTACCTTTTGTGAGTAATCCCCGGCTGGTGAGAGGCCTGGATTACTACAACAAGACCGTTTTCGAGTGGGTTACCGATCGCCTCGGTGCGCAGGGCACAATTTGTGCCGGTGGTCGCTATGACGGTCTGGTGGAGCAACTTGGCGGTAAGGCGACACCGGGTGTCGGGTTTGCCATGGGAATGGAGCGATTGGTATTGCTGTTGATGGAACTGGGGCAGCAGACTACTCGCGACGCGGCTGATGTGTATATTGTTGCCGTGGGCGATAGCGCGGAGGTCTCGGCATTGTCATTTGCAGAGAGACTTCGCGATGCGATGCCGGGGACGCGTATCGTCCAGAATGTCGGTGGTGGCAGTTTCAAGAGTCAGATGAAAAAGGCGGATAAGAGCGGCGCCCGGGTTGCGCTGATATGGGGCGAGGATGAAGTCGCCTCCGAATCTGTTTCCCTGAAAACACTGCGTGGAAAGAGCGAACAGCACACCTTTCCCGCTGACGAACTGGCCGGCGCCCTGCAAGCGGCGCTGGCTGATAACGCTTAATGCAGTAAGGAAAGAAGTCACGTGGAATCATACCGCACAGAAGAAGAACAGGTCGAAGCGCTCAAGCGCTGGTGGGACGAGAACGGCAAGTCAACAATCGCGGCAATCGTACTGGCACTGGTCGCAGGCTTTGGCTGGCAGGGCTGGAAAAAGTACGACCTCGACCAGCAACAGCTGGCCTCGGACCTCTACCAGTCATTGTTGCAGGCTATGGCGGGTGCTCAGCAGGGTGAGGTAGAGGAGTCCGTGGCACTGGAACTCGCCGGACAGCTCAAGCAATCCCACATGGGCACGACCTACGCCCAGTTTGCCGCATTGCACCTGGCGCGGTTGGCGGTCGAAGCGGGTGACCTGGCCAAAGCGGAGTCGGAATTGCGCTGGGTATTGGCCAAGGCCGACAAGGGCGGTGATATCGCGCAGATTAGCGAGCTTCGCCTGGCCAGGGTGCTGGCCGCGCGTGGCGATACCGACCAGGCCCTGGCCATACTGGATAACGTCGGAGAGACACCGTACCTGGCTTCTTACGAGAGTGCGCGCGGCGACATCCTGTTCGGGCTTGGTCGCGAGGATGAGGCGCGAGCAGCGTACACCCGCGCTCGCAATCTGGCTACGGCCGAGTCTACCCAGCCCAACCTTGGAATGCTGGAGCAGAAACTACAGAGCCTCAGCCCGGTACCTGAGCGGGTACTGGATGCTCCCGACGCAGTTGAGCAAGCCACGGACGCTGACACCCCCATGGATGTTGAAGCCGCTGCAGAGGGGGAGGGTTAAGTGATGAGGACAGTGCATCGAGTGGGACTGGTCGTATTCATGTCGGTAAGCCTGAGCGCCTGCAGTACGGTTAAAGGCTGGTTTTCAGATGATGATGACGACCCCACCGCGCCCGTAGAACTGGTCAAGTTTGAGGAGACCGTCAAGATCAAGAAGCTCTGGTCTACCGGTGTCGGCGACGGCCAGGGTAAGGGTCTGTACAAGCTGCAACCGGCAATGACCGAGCTTGCAATTTATGCAGCATCAGCCGAGGGCGAGGTTAAGGCCGTTGACCGCAGTCGAGGTAAGAAGCTGTGGGATGTCGACCTCGAGACAGGGCTGTCCGGCGGGGTAGGCCACTACGAAGACTCTCTATTTGTGGGCAGCAGCGATGGCTCGGTAATGAGACTGGATGCCCGCGATGGCGCAGTGGTGTGGAGCACCCGCCTGACCGGTGAGGTACTAGCGCCTCCACAGGGAGATGGTCGTGTCGTTGTGGCGCAATCCTATGACGGCAAGCTGCAGGGCCTGGATTTCGATACGGGCGAAAAGCTGTGGACCTACGATAGCAACGTTCCCGTACTTACAATCCGTGGCACCGGCTCCCCGATATTGCGCAATAATGTGGTTTACGCAGGTTTTGCCAACGGTCGCGTTTTGGCTTTCAACGCCCGTACCGGCGCTACCCTGTGGGAGGCTCGCGTCGCCATATCCCAGGGTCGTTCAGAGATTGAGCGCATCGTTGATATCGACGGCACCATGGCGTTGGAAGGCAATGAACTCTACGCCGCCAGTTACCAGGGGCGGGTCGTTGCCATCGATACCACCAATGGCCGCAAGATGTGGCAGCGTAACGTATCGTCCTTTTCAGGCGTCAGCCAGGGTTTTGGTAACGTCTATGTTACCGACGAGGACGGTACAGTGACTGCCTACCTCCGCAATGGTCAGGGTGTTCGCTGGATGCAGGACGCATTGGGCTACCGCGAGCTGTCCCGGCCGACCCCGGTCAGCAGTTATGTCGCGGTCGCCGATCTTGAGGGCTACGTACACCTGATGTCGCAGGTCGACGGTGAGTTTGTCGGACGGGTGAAAGCGGATGGCGACGGTGCCCGCGCGGACATGCTGTCTGATGGCAATGTGCTCTATGTGTTTGGCAACAGCGGAAAGCTGATTGCCTACGAGATAACACCGAAGAACTAGGCGCAGAAATGATCCCCGTCATCGCCCTCGTCGGTCGTCCTAACGTGGGTAAGTCCACTTTGTTCAACCAGCTGACTCGCAGCCGCGATGCGCTGGTAGCGGACTATGCGGGGCTGACGCGTGACCGCAAGTACGGAGAAGTTCGCCTGGGGAACAAGCCCTGCGTCGTGATTGATACGGGTGGTATCAGCGGCGATGAGGAGGGAATCGACTCACAGATGGCGGGTCAGTCGCTCGCTGCGATCGAAGAAGCTGATGCGGTTTTGATGATGGTCGATGCCCGCGACGGGCTCAATCCAACCGACGAGGCTCTTGCTCGTCACCTGCGCCAGCGTAATAAGGCATTCCACCTCGTGGTCAACAAGATTGATGGCCTGGATGAGGAGGTAGCGCAGGGCGACTTTTACGCCCTGGGTGTCGAGTCAATGTTCGCCATAGCGGCTACCCATGGTCGCGGTGTTCGCAGAATGATTGATGCCATACTGGCAACGTTTCCCGAGCAGGAGGAGAGAACGGAGCCGCGGTTTCCTGATGGTACGCGCGTGGCGATTGTCGGTCGCCCCAATGTCGGTAAATCCACACTGGTTAATCGCTTGTTAGGGGAAGAGCGGGTGGTGGTCTACGATCAGCCCGGTACCACTCGCGACAGTATCTATATCGATTTTGAGCGGGCGGCGCAGAAGTACACGCTGATTGATACTGCGGGCGTACGCCGGCGCAAGAATGTACGCGAGACGGTTGAAAAGTTTTCTATCGTCAAGACGCTCAAGGCGATAGACGATGCCCACGTGGTTATTCTGGTGATGGATGCTCACGAGGGTTTGGTAGACCAGGATTTGCACTTGCTTGGGCACTGTATTGATGCCGGCCGCGGGCTGGTGATTGCCGTGAACAAGTGGGATGGTATAGAGGGCGACCAGCGCGAGCGTATCAAGTCAGAACTGCAGCGTCGTCTCCAGTTTGCTGACTACGCAGACACGCACTTTATCTCCGCGCTTCATGGCACCGGGGTGGGTCATCTGTATAAATCGATTGATGCCGCTTACCAATCGGCCACCCGCAAATTGAATACCAATATGCTGACCCGCATCCTGGAGGGTGCAGTGTTCGATCATCCGCCGCCGATGATCAATGGTCGGCGTATCAAGTTGCGCTATGCGCACGCCGGTGGTCAGAATCCGCCCCTGATCGTTATTCATGGAACACAGACAGGTAAAGTCGCCAACAGCTACCAGCGCTATCTGGAAAAAGTGTTTCGTCGCGAGCTTAAACTGGTCGGGACTCCGGTACGCATAGAGTTTCGAACCGGGGAAAACCCCTATGCCGAGAAACGCAATAAACTGACCCAACGGCAGGTATCGCGCAAGCGCCGGTTGATGGCGCATGTGAAGAAGAGCAAAAAGAGCCGTAAACGCAAAGACCGTTAGCCGTGTCAGCGCAAGCCCCGCTTCCCGATATCGACTCCCGCGACAATGTGGATCAATTCGTGGATCTGTTTTACCAACGCATGCTGGCTGATCCCACGCTTGCCCCGATTTTTGTCGATGTCGCTGAGATTGACCTGGCGGTACACCTCCCTCATATCAAAGACTATTGGGGCAAGCTGCTCCTGGGCGAGCAGGGCTACCGGCGGCACACCATGAATATTCATCGACAGTTGCATGGTAAGCGTGCCCTGAAACCGTCTGATTTCGACCTTTGGCTGGCCACATTTGTAGCGACTGTTGATAGTCATTTTGCCGGACCGAAGGCCGAACGTGCGAAGCGCGTTGCCACATCCATCGCAAAAAATATGCGCAAAAGCCTCGAAGTTCAATCGTAGGAATTCTGTAACTGACTGATAAATAGGGAGAAAAATTTTTTCTCCGGCCCGGGCTTGCGTTCTGATTTTGTGGTGTTATAGTTATATATAACACCATATCAACAGGGTAAGAAAAATGGTTATCAGGGATCGCAGAACAGTCATACCACCTGCCGATGATCACGTGCTCATTTACGCGGCATTATTTTTGGTATGCGCGCTGATGAGCGCATTGGGTGGCGGTTTGTTGGGAGTAGCGTGCTTCGTGCCGGTGGCGGTGGTCATAGAGCTTGTTCTTCGCTGGGGAGAACGTCGCGAGCAGCGGGAGTTGGGCCGGTGAAGTCTCTGACCCTGCGAGCACTGTGCCTGTTGGTGTCGATATTGCCCGCACTCGCCGTCTCAGCGGCGGAGACTCGTAAGGTAGAGGGCCTGGAATTCGACAATATTCTGGTTTTTGGCTCGGTTGAAGTCGAAATAACCCAGGGTGATGCCGTCCTGTTGCAACTGCGCGGCAATGAAGAAGACCTGGAGCGGCAGCCTTTCTTTATCGACGACCGCAAGACCCTGGTTCTTGGTCGAACCGGAGCCGGCAGTAACGACAGGGTTAGCGGGGTCAAGTATCGCCTTGCAGTCGTGAATCTGAAGCACGTGGAGGTGTTCGGCTCTGGCGAGGTTTATATCAAACCGGCCAAAGTAGGGGATTTTTATGGTGCAGTAGAGGGTTCTGGAGATCTGCGGGTTTTCGATCTCCAGGGCGATGATGTGACGTTCCAGATTAGCGGTTCGGGAGATATTGAGGTGGCGTCTCTCACCGCGCGGGACGTACAACTCGTCGTGTCGGGCTCGGGCGATATAGCGATAGGCGAGATCAGTGCCGAGAACACGGAGGTCTCTCTGAACGGCTCGGGGGATATTGTCGTGGAGAATGGCAGCACCGAAGATCTGCGTGTACACATAGTTGGCTCCGGTGACGTCGATTTGCGCGACGTTGATGCGCGCGAGGCTGAGCTCAACCTTGTTGGTTCCGGTACGGCCAAGATTGGCGAGGCGCGAGAGCTTGGCGTGGTCATCATGGGCAGCGGTGACGTTTATTATCGCGGCACGCCCGAGATCGACGAGTCTATTATCGGTTCCGGCGGCGTGCACCAGGACGATTGAGCGTGGCGGAGCAGAGCAAGTGACTGTCGAGTGGAATGACAATCAGCCGATCTATCGGCAGCTTCGCGATATGGTTGTGGAGAGGATTATGGATGGCAGCTTTGCCGAGGGTGAGGCAGTACCCTCGGTCAGGCAGGTCGCCGCCGACTACCAGATAAACCACCTTACGGTGGGTAAGGCTTACCAGGAACTGGTAGAGGCAGGCCTGCTGGAGAAACGGCGAGGACTGGGGATGTTCGTGACTGAGGGAGCACAGGGCTCGCTCACCAACAATGAACAGCAGCGTTTTATTGATGAGGAGGTCCCGGCGTTTGCGGAACGCGTGCAACGCCTCGGCCTGGATTTGCAACAGGTAATTGCAAAATTACTCGCTATCGGGGGGCGAGACCAGTGAGTGAGATTGTCAAGGCGACTAAGCTTAGCCGAAGTTTCGGCGAGACCACAGCCATCGATAACGTTGACCTGACCATTGCCAGTGGCAGTGTGGTTGGGCTGATAGGGCCTAACGGCGCGGGCAAGACGACAATGTTGCGCGCGCTACTGGGGCTGACAGACTGTCAGGGCGAGATTGATGTACTGGGTAAGGACCCGAGGCGGCAACGCGCCGGACTCATGGAGCAGGTCTGCTTCATTGCCGATACCGCAGTCCTGCCGCGGTGGATGCAGGTCGACCAACTGCTCGATTACGTGTCCGGTACCCATCCTCGCTTTCAGCGCACACAGGCCGAGGATTTCCTGCGAACCACGGATGTGACCATGAAGCGGCGGGTTCGCGACCTCTCCAAAGGGATGATGGTGCAACTCCATCTCGCACTGGTCATGGCAATTGACGCCAGCTTGCTGATTCTCGACGAGCCCACGCTTGGCCTGGATATCCTGTTTCGCAAGCGTTTTTTCGAGCAACTGCTCAATGACTACTTTGACGGAGAGCGCACCATTGTGATCTCGACTCACCAGGTAGAGGAAGTACAGAATATTCTGACCGAGGTCCTGTTCATGGACCGCGGTAAGTTGATCCTGCAAAAAACCATGCCCGCGCTGGAAGAAGATTTCGTGGAGGTCCATGCGGTCGGTGAGTCGGCGGCCAGGGCAGAGGAGATTCCCTACGTGGGGAAGCGCAGCATACTGGGCGGCAAGGCCTATATCTTTGAGGGGATTGAACGAGAAGTCCTGGCACCTCTGGGTGAACTTCGTACCCCCTCTGTATCGGATCTTTTCGTGGCCAAGGTAGGGGGGGAGCACAACCATGGCTGATGCATCATCTTTGAAGCGGTTCACCCTGGTGCAGAGAGAGCTGCGGGAATATAAGGTTTCACTGTGCTGGACCCCGGTGGCCATAGCATTGCTGTTGGTGCTGGTCATGCTGGGCAGTGTCCTGCTGGCTAACCGCATCAGCGTTATGGGTGATGCCGTTCTGCAGGTGATTTTGCAGGAGCAATCGGCCAGCGGGATGAATATCTCCATCCATATAGATAGCGACGACGGGGGAGATAGCGTCGAGTACACCGTGGAGAGTGAGGGTACGGTCACTAGTGAAGACGATTGGGACTTCGATCGGGAGTGGACATTCAGTCCGCGTGCCGGGGGAGACCTGGGCGATGAAATCGACGACAAGCTTGAGAGCCTGAATCCACTGCTAAACGTGGTGCATATCCTGCTGCTGTTGGTCTTCGTTTTCGTTATCAGCAACTACCTGTTGGGCACGCTTTACAATGACCGCAAAGACCGCAGTATTTTATTCTGGCGTTCTATGCCGGTGTCGGAGGGACAGGAGGTGTTGAGTAAGTTTGCGATTGCGCTGCTTGTGGCTCCTGCCATATTTATTGCTGTCAGCGTGGTGACCCAGTTTGCTGTCATTTTGCTGTCGATGCTGTTGGTCTGGCGCATGGATTTTGACCCCGCCCAACTGGTACTCGGCAATATCGATTTCGGCCGACTGCTGTATGACCAGGTCAGCGGCTGGATTATGACTGCACTGCTGGTCGCGCCGGCCTGTGCCTGGCTGCTGCTGGCGTCTGCCGCTGCCCGCCGCTCCCCGTTCATGTTCGCGGTGGGCCCGGTGATAGCCCTGGTGATCCTGGAGCAACTGTTTGTAGGTACCACCTACGTGGCGACAGCGGTAAGCAGGCATGTGCCGAGTTTTAGCGAGACTTACCCGGTGGCCTTTTACGTGAACGGCCCTGACTGGTCCGCCATAAACGTGCCGAGTGTTGTGCTCGGACTCATATTCTCTGCCGGCCTGTTGTGGTTAACTGTCTACCTGCGCAAGTACCGCTGGGAGATATAGCCATCGATAGTGACGGGCATCGCGACGGCGCGCTCGTAGGTCCTGCATACCGGGTAGACGCGATAGTCGTTCTATGGTGAGCCGCCAGTCGGCTTTTTCTCAGCCGCTTTTCCGGCGCTACTTCCCTTCCAGCTGCCTGTCTACCCTGGGTAGCTGGACGCTCAGGTTTTTAATCGGCTGGAGTGCCTGGGAACTGACCCAGTCGGCCATGTGGGTTGGTGTGGTGGCGGGCTTGATGCTACTTCCCACCTTCGTGCTATCACCCGTTTTCGGTATCGTTTCAGACCGTATTAATCCACGCAACGGACTCCTGGTTACCGCTGGCCTGCATGGCCTTATCGCCTTGCTGGCGGCGCTGGTTAACATGGGGGGTGGCTTTTCCCTGCCCTGGCTACTTTTCCTGGCGACCATGCTGGGCGGTGCAACCTCGGCCCACACACCCATTAGATTGGCGCTGGTCCCCCTGCTGGTCCCCCGGGAGGCTTTACCCAGTGCCATCGGTACCTCGGCTGTTATTTTCAATACCTCGCGCATTCTCGGTCCCGCATTGGGAGCCTGGTTACTGTCACGTTACGCGCTGCCCGTCGCCTTCCTTGTATCGTTTCTATTGTTTGCCGGAACATTTCTGCTCTTGCTGACGGTGCGCATAGCTCCGCGCTCGCTGCGCCCCAAAGGTGCATCCCTCGCCCGGGAATTTAGCGCTGGCCTGGCCTATGTTCGCAGCCACCGCGCCATCAGCCTGGTGCTGGCTTACACCCTGGTCAATGGCCTGCTGGGCCGAACGGTGCTCGAGCTCCTACCCGCACTTTCGGGACAATTGTTAGATGGTAGCTCGACCACGCTGGCGACTCTCACCGCATCAGCGGGTGCGGGATCTATCATTGGCGGCCTGGTGGTCAGTCGTCAGGGCAGTGACGAATCGCAGCTACTGCGCCTTATC
Organism: uncultured Alteromonadaceae bacterium; assembly: GCA_964590005.1. Classification (GTDB taxonomy): domain Bacteria; phylum Pseudomonadota; class Gammaproteobacteria; order Pseudomonadales; family Halieaceae; genus CALJFL01. Next base: position 30,497 of record CAZPVJ010000067.1, read on the forward strand.
ACCGCTTGTCTGGTTGCGGGTGCTCTGACATTGATGGTTGTGCGTTGGCTGGAGGGCATCACAGCGTTTTCAGCACTGGTCCTGGCGCTCAGTATGATTACCACCATGGTGGGGACGGGCAGCCAGGCCCTGGCGCAGTTACTGGTTGCTGAAGATTTTCGCGGGCGCGTGCTCAGCCTCTGGACCGTGCTTGCCATGGGTGCGCCGGCA
>CAZPVJ010000068.1:0-13159 GCA_964590005.1 uncultured Alteromonadaceae bacterium
GGTCGCACACTTCCACATGGTCATGGGCGTATCACCGATCATGGTGCTGTTCGCGGCAATCTATCACTGGTATCCGTTGATGACCGGCCGCATGTTTAACGTCACCCTGGGCAAGATGCATTTCTGGTTTACCTTCCTGGGCACCTACGCGATTTACCTGCCAATGCACTACCTGGGTTTCCTCGGGGTGCCGCGTCGCTACTTTGCCATGGGAACCACAGACTTCATCCCCGAATCTGCCCAGTCACTGAATGCCAGCATCACGGTGTCCGCGCTGATCGTCGGCGCCGCGCAGATGCTGTTTATCATCAACGTGATCTGGAGCCTGCGCAATGGCGAGAAGGCCGGCCACAATCCCTGGGGCGCAACCTCATTGGAGTGGCAAACGCCGGACGTGCCACCCCATCACGGCAACTGGGGTGACACCCTGCCCCAGGTCTACCGCTGGGCTTACGACTACAGCGTTCCGGGCGCCAAGGAAGACTTCATTCCGCAAAACCATCCGGTAACAGAGGAAGAACAAACCGGTGGCGAGCACCAGGAGGGCAGCGCATGAGCATCTTCAAAACCCTCGGACAGAAACCCTGGCTGGCCGACGCCAATCCCGCTGTGCCACTGGCTACCGTGCCGGAAGTGGATACCAATGCGGCAGCGCGGATTGTATTGCGTTTCATCATGGCAATCGTCAGCGTGCTGTTTTTTCTCTTTATCATCACCTTTTTATCGCGGTCCCAGTACCCGGATTTTCAGGCGCTCGCGGGACAGCCCTGGCAACCCTTTACTGATCCCACACGCCTGTGGCTGAACACCGGTATCCTGGCCTGCGCCAGCCTTGCGATGCAGTATGGCCTTCACGGGTCACGACTTAACCGCATCAACCAGGCGGTAACGGGTATCTGCGCTGCAGTGTTCTTCTCGGTGCTGTTTCTGTTGGCACAACTGGACCTCTGGCAACACCTGCAGGCCATGGGGTTTTACGTCAACAGCAACCCCGCCAACAGCTACTTCTATGTGCTTACAGCACTGCATGGCCTGCACCTGATGGGCGGCCTGATCGTGCTATCGAACGTCGCGTTTCGAGTCTGGTATGACGACGCGCCTGAGGCATTGGCGGCACCCCTGAAACTGTGTACCACCTATTGGCACTTCCTGCTCGGGGTATGGATGGTGCTGTTTGCACTGCTGACCAGCACCCCCGAGACCATCAACGCGCTCGCAGCAATGTGCGGATTCTGAGAGGCCGGCAGATGACTACAGAAGATACTATAACCAGCACCTTCACCGAGCCCGGCAACGCGGGCATGGTGGCCGACTGGTCATCCGACAAGCAGGCTTTCGACATGCCCTGGGGCAAGTTGATGATGTGGATCTTCCTGCTCAGCGATACCTTTATTTTCAGTATTTTCCTTACCGGTTACATGAACGTGCGGATGTCGGCCACAGATGCGTGGCCCAATGCCAGCGAAGTGTTCGCCTTGACCCTGTTTGGCGCACACCTGCCACTCATACTTATCGCCATCATGACGTTCATACTGATCACCAGCAGTGGCACCATGGCGATGGCCGTCAACTTTGCTTACCGGGGCGACCGGCGCAAGACCGCCATACTCATGGGCCTTACGGCACTGCTCGGTGCGTCATTTGTCGGCATGCAGGCCTTCGAGTGGACCAAGCTGATAGTCGACGAGGGAATTCGCCCCTGGGGTAATCCTTTTGGTGCTGCGCAGTTTGGCTCGACCTTTTTCATGATCACCGGTTTCCACGGACTACACGTCAGTGCCGGGGTGATTTACCTGGCGATTGTGGCTCGCAAGGTAGCTCGTGGCGACTATGAAAAGAAAGGCTATGCCATCGTCGAGATCGCCGGGCTGTACTGGCACTTTGTCGACCTGGTATGGGTCTTTATTTTTGCATTCTTCTATCTGTGGTGAGGTAAGGCTATGAGTGACACCGCCGGGCAGCAGCATCCGATCGGGATTTACCTGAAGATATGGTTACTACTCTTTATCTTCAGCGCATTCTCCTATGCGGTGGACTGGTACCAGCTACAGGGTATGCTGCGCTGGACGCTCATCCTGGTGTTCATGTTCCTCAAGGCGGGATTCATCATAGCCATATTCATGCACCTGAGCTGGGAGCGGTTGTCACTGAAGTACGTGTTGTTCCTGCCCTTGATAGCGATCGTGGTGTTAATCGCATTAATGAATATCGAAGGTGACTACACCAACGTGACCCGGCATATCTTTTTCGACCGCTAAGCGACTGTAGAGGTAACAACAGCAGTGGTCCTATCTGCACGCACTCGGCTGCTCGCCGGTTTCCTTCTGGTGAACGCGGCACTGGCTGCGGTCGCCTACCTGACTTTAAGTAACCGCCCGCCACAACCTCCTCTCATCCAGGGGGTCCTGCTGCACGAGGGGCGTTCCCTGGCGCCGTTCGAGCTACTGACCCACAACAACGAGCGGTTCGACAACAACGACCTCATGGGCCAATGGCATATCGTGTCTTACGGTTTCACAACCTGCCCCGATATCTGCCCCACCACGCTCTCGCAACTCGTCACAGTGGACAGAGCACTCGAGGAGACGCCCGATAAAGCCCTGAACGTACTGTTTTACAGCGTGGACCACCGTCGTGATACGGTTCAGCAAATGGCCTCCTATGTGCCGTTCTTCGACCCGGACTTCGTCGGATTAACCCACCTCGATAATCCTGACAACCCGCACCTGCCGTTTGAGCAGAGCCTCGGGATCATGGCCAAACTGGTGCCCACGGAGGATGCGGGCGGTGGTATCAGCGGCAACGACTACGAGGTCAACCACGGCGTTACCCTGTTTCTCATAAATCCCCGGGGCGAGCTGCAGGCCATTTTCGAGCCGGACGAAGTAGCACCGGGCGTTTATCATTTTGATCCAGAGACGGTCTTGTCGGACTATCTGGCCATTCGCCGGTATCTAGGCTAGTCATCACGCCGTTACAATCGGCACTCGCAACAACCGATAAAGGACCAGGCATTATGTTTGAAGACGAACATCCCGCACGCAGGGCTGCCCTGCTGTCGCGCGAGTACGTGCGCAACAAGGATAAACAAGGCTGGCTGGGTCTCTACGCCGAAGACGCCATTATCGAGGACCCCATCGGCGTGTCGATCATCGACCCGGAGGGCAACGGTCACCGGGGGTCAGCGGCACGCGAAGCCTTCTGGGACAACTTTATTGCACCTTCCAGAAGTATCGATATCGAGATCATGCACAGTTATGCAGCGGGCAACGAAGTCGCCAACCACATCATTATTACAACAACCTTCGACGCCGGCGAGGGCAAGGCGCTAGTCCAGAAGGTGACGGGAGTTTTCACCTACCATGTCAACGAAGAGGGCAAGCTGCTGTCTCTTCGCGGGTATTGGGAAACCGAAGATCCAATCAACTCGCTAACTGAAATTGACATCGACGCTGCCTGATCGGCCGGCCAAGCCCAGGACGGTCGTTGTGGGCGCACGCACGGTAAGACAGGGTACCGGGCCCTACCTGGCCGCTGCCCTTCACCAACATGGCGCAGCAGTAACCGGCGTCGTCGGAACCCGCTCTGACACAGTCGCCGAGGCAGTAGCGGCCCTGGAGGCCAGCTCTGGCATCCTGACACGCGGCTACGATGATCTGGGCACAGCGCTGACCACGGAACAACCCGACCTGGTAGTGATCTGTTCGCCCTGGCAGGTTCACGAGGAACAACTCAACCGGGTTGCCGATCATCGCTGCCACTGCCTGGTTGAAAAGCCCATGCTCTGGCCAGCCAGTGAAACTGCGGCGGCTTCACTCATTGAGCGCTTTGAGTCCGCGGGGCTTTTACTGGAGATGGTCGCCCAATGGCCCTTCGCCCTGCCCAGCTTCGAAGCACTTTACGGAACCCTGCCCACCAGAATCGAAACCTTTGAGATGCGCCTGAGCCCAATGTCGATCGGACCCCACATGGTGCCGGACGCCGCTCCGCATTTCCTGGCACTGCTGCACGCCCTTGCAGGCAATGGCAGCTGCCAGGATATCCGGTTCAGTCGGTCCAGCGAGAGCCAGTTGTCCATCACTTGCCAGTTCGAGAACGAGCACGGCGCTGTTGACGCTACATTGTTACTCGAAACTGTCGCCACGCGGCCAAGACCCGCATGGATCACGATCAACGGCCAGCGGGCTGAACGTGCAATAACATTGCCTGAATACCACCAACGTCTTGTTTCCGGCGAGGCCTCTCAGCCTCTACCCGACCCCATGTCCGAGGTAGCTGGCAGCTACCTGCAAAAACTGAGAAGCGGGGCAAAAACTGACTGCCTCCTGCTGAATTCACTGCACGGTAACCTCTGCCGGATGAGCCGCGCCTGGCCAGATTGACGCCCGAAGCTTGGCACGCCTGGGATAACCACACCATGAGCGCGGTTGTTGTCCCCCGGCGCACCCCGTAAAATCAACATTTTGCCCCACCCCCTACTGCGGCTACGGGCCCGAGGTGACTCTTGACTGACAAAATCCCCCTGACAGATCTCGATGCCAATCTGGCCAGCGCCGAAGACAGTGCCGAGCAATTGGAGCTGGACAGCATCCATGACTTTGCAACCAAGCTGACGCTACCAGGCTCGCGTGAGGCACTGGAACACTACATCCGCTGGCAGGTCGCGCTGCGCAATGGCGAGGATACCGACGCCGCGGACCTGGATCCCTCCCTGGTTCCGGACTACGCACCTATCTCCATCAACCTGGACCTCACCACAGCCTGTAACTACGAATGCGATCACTGCGTCGACCTGGATATTCTCAATACAGGTATTCGTTTCGATCACGACAAGTTGATGTCATCACTGGAGCTGATGGCCCAACGCGGCATGAAGTCCGTGATTGTGATCGGAGGGGGTGAGCCTACCCTCTATCCCAAGTTTGCCGAGGTGATTCGCTTTATGAAAAGCCTGGGTTTACAGATCGCAATCGTGTCCAATGGCACCGGCAACGCCAAGATCGCCGAAGTGGCGGATTGCATGGATAGCCAGGACTGGGTAAGGCTGTCGCTGGACTCGGGCACCGATCCCACTTTCCAGGCCATGCACAAGCCGCGCAAAAAAATCACTCTGGAAGAGATTTGCGCCAAGGTACCCGATATTCGGCGGGCCAACCCAGACGTCACGGTTGGGTTTTCCTATATCGTCACCTGGCAGGGTGCCGAGATCAATGACACCGATATTGTTGAAAACCTGCATGAGATTGCCGGCGCCGCCAGACTGGCGCGTGATAGCGAGTTCAGTTACATCAGCTTTAAGCCATTCCTGACCCGGGATGAACTGAACAACGCAGAGGTGATTGATATCCGTCACCAGCAAAACCTCGCGGATACGGTCAGCCGTATCCAGCAGCAAGTGGAAGAGGCCGTTCAGCTGGAGACAGACAGTTTCCGGGTGCATCAGAGCACCGGTCTGAAAGCCATGCTGCAAGGACGAACCCAGACCCTGGCAAAGCAGCCGCGGCAGTGTCACATGCAATACTTCCGCCAGGTACTCAGTCCGCTGGGCCTGTATAACTGTCCGGTTTATCGCAACCAGGAGCACGGCAAGCTCGGTGACAAGAATGCGAATGCCGATGTGCAGAGCTATGACGCTACCCGAGCGGTCACCGCGGACCTGGTGAAGAACTTCAACGCGACGGTAAGTTGCGAAAAAGTCACCTGCTTGTATAACGACGTTAACTGGTGGATTGAAAGCCTGATCGAAAAACCCGAACAACTGGCCAACCTGAAAACCGACAACGAATCCGAGCCAGACTATTTCCTGTAGGCGTGCAGCGCACCCGGCGGCAGGTCAAATCAGGCCAAAACGGGGCGCAACACCTTCAATAAGGCGCATCGATCGCCCGAAAAATCTCTATCTTATTGTTTTTTAATGTATTTTTTGGCTCAAGGCAGGCAGGTCCCCTGCCGCGCGTTTTTCTGGACTTTTCACCGAATAATTCATGCAAGGCCCGGCCCGGGCTCGATAAAATAAAGCCTGCGCAACGAATTATCGCGGGAGGTGGCGGCTACTCGTGCTGGAAACCGTCAAAATCAATACTACCGACCTGGAGCTGGGCATGTTCGTCAGTTCCCTGGACCGGCCGTGGCTGGACTCTTCATTCCTGATCCAGGGATTCAGGATAGAGACCCGGGAGCAAATCGATCGGCTGCGCGCCGAGTGCGAGTACGTCCTGATCGACACTCGCCAGAGTCGCCAGCGCGCGGATACCCTGGTGCGCAAGGTACGCAACGGCGAGAAAAGCGAATCCGCCCCAAAAGTTAACAAGGTCGAGCGCCCTCGCATATCGATGGAGCGTATCTTCGACGGGCACACCATCAAGGCCTACGAGGACAACAGCGAATTCATCGATGAGCACCCGCTTGCGCAACAGGCCCTGGAGGAAATGCTGGGGGATGTCTGCGAGGTGTTCGAGGATGTCAGCGTGGGCGGCAAGATTAACGTCATCAAGCTGCGCAAATCCGTCGCGCCCGTGGTCGACAGTATCAGCCGCAACCCTGACGCCTGCCTGTGGGTGGCAAAACTGCGGGCTCATGACGAATACAGCTACCAGCACTCCCTGGGCGCCTCCATCCTGGCGGTCTCCCTGGGCAGGCAGATCGGGCTGCCGCGACATGACCTGCGCTCCCTTGCCATCGGCGCAATGCTCATGGATGTCGGCAAGCTCCGCGTAGACCCTGCCCTGCTCAGGGCTGAAGGCGAACTGAGCCCCGCGCAAACCGAAGAGATGCGCAAACACATCAGCCATGGCCTGGATATTCTCGAGGACGGCGGGATGCTGAACCAGGATGTGGTCGACATGGTGGGCTGCCACCATGAACGTTACAACGGATCGGGCTACCCCAAGGGTCTGTCCGGCGACCAGATTCCCCCGGTCGCTCGTATTGCAGCCATCGTCGACACGTATGACGCCATGACATCCAACCGCAGCCACGCCATGGCCATGTCGCCTTCCGCTGCGATCAAGGTGCTCTACGAGTCCCGCGACTCCCTTTTCCAGGCCGAATTGGTCGAGGCCTTCATCCAGGCCGTTGGCATCTATCCGGCGGGTACGCTGGTGGAGCTATCCAGCGGTGAAATCGGTGTGGTTGTAGCAGAGTACCGGACCCGGCGACTGCGCCCGCAGGTGCTGCTGCTACTGGACGCAGCGAAACAGGAATTGAGCAAACCCATCGTTGTCGACCTCCAGAAAGACGCCAACGAGGATAGCGGCACACCTCCAGATATCGTCAAGAGCCTGGAGCCGGGCGCTTACGGCCTCGATCTCAGTCGAATCAGCCTGCGGGCCTGAGCGAATCCGCCAACATTTGCCGGCAGGCTGCGGCAACCATCTCTACCTTCACCCGCGTCATACAGACCTGCTCTGACAACGGGCAGACCTTCTTGTGACAGGGTCCGCAGGGTACCTCCACCCGGGTTATGATTTCCTTACCATGACTGGTGTCGGTCCAACGCTGTTCGGTGGGACCAAACACGGTCACTCGAGGAATATCGAAAGCCCGTCCAAAATGCCGCGGGCCAGTGTCATTGCCCAGCAACAGGCTGGCCCTGCTGATAAGCGACTTGAGCTCGCCCAGGGACAGACAGGGGGCTTCCAGCAACACGGCCGGCTGTTGCATACCCTGGGCAATTGCCCGAGCCAGCGGTTCTTCTCCCGGACCGGGGCTAATAGTAATAGTGGCTCCGTGACTCGCCACCAACTGGTCGGCGACAGCCGCGAAGCGCTCGGGTGCCCAGCACTTTGACGCGCCGAAGTTTGCGCCCGGGCAAAGCACCACCAACGGGGCAGCTGGGTTTACGCCCGCCTCTGCGAGTCGACGATCGACAGCCTGATCTGCCTCAGGCGTCGTGAACAGGGTAAGGGCATCGCCCGGGTGACCACAGCCCAGTGCCTCAGCCAGAACGGCATAGTAATCAACCAGCGGCATCGGCTCGTATTTTCCTGCTTGCCGATTTGGCACCGGCAAGCGGTCTGTCAACAGCAGACCACGGCCATCGCGGTTGAAGCCAACCCGACGCCGCGCGCCACTGCGCCAGCACAGCCAGGCACTGCGCAGGGAATTGGGCAACATGACGGCCAGGTCAAAGGAGGCCCCGCGCAATTCGCCCAACAAGGTTTTGTGCTGTGCTTTCGCTTCGGGCGACCGATTACGAGGCGGCCAGAATAGACAGTTATCTACCCAGGGGCTGCCTTCGAGTACGCCATACAGATGGCGGTTCATTAGCAGCGTTATACGTGCATCGGGGAATCGGTCAAACAGGGCGGCAACAAAAGGCGTAGACATCACCACATCACCCACCCAGGTGGGCATCACCAGGAGAATCGTCTTTGGCTCAGGATCAAAACGCAGAACAGAGGAATGTGCGGGTTGCGACACAACGACGGGCCATACTGCCGGGAGACCCGCGCAGTATATATTCTGCCTGGAAAGCCCGCTACACTGCGCACTTCCCAGTCACTACGGTATTCCAGCTGCTCACGGCGCCATGAACACCTTCGATAAAATTTACGCCAATCCCGAAGAGCTATTACCCACCCTGGATACATTGCGCGATCAGGGCAAGGTCATTGTTTTCGGCAACGGCTGCTTCGACCTACTGCATGTCGGTCATACTCGTTACCTCGACGCCGCCCGTTCACTGGGTGACGTACTGGTGATAGCGGTCAATACCGAAGGTTCGATACGCAGCAACCCCAATCGAGAGCCTCCCATCAATGCCTGCGAGGAACGGATGGAGGTCATTGCCGCGCTGGACGCGGTGGACTATGTCGTGCCGCTGGAGGATTCCTTGCCCATACCGCTGATCGAATTGTTTCGCCCACACATACAGGCCAAGGGCACTGACTACAACCTTGATCAAATGCCTGAGCGGTTTGCGGTAGAGGCCTGTGGCGGCCGAATCGAGTTCGTGGGCGACGAGAAAACCCACAGTTCCTCGGCATTGCGAGAAGCGCTGCGCCAGCGTGGCGCAATCCCCGACAAACATTAATCCGTTAACCCGATATCCCGGATCATGAGGTAGCAGTCCATGCGCACCAGTAAGCTTACAATCACACTCTTTACCTTTTGCCTGGCGACAATGGCCGCCTGGGCGCAGGCCGACAGTCATAGTGACGCCCTGCGGGCCGTCATCGAAGGTCGCAGCGAAGAGCAGCGCGCACGCGACGATGCCAGGCACCCATTCGAAACACTCCAGTTCTTTCAGCTGGAACCGGGAATGACCGTGGCCGAGGTTCTGCCAGGGGGTGGCTGGTACACCCGCATCCTGGCTAACTACCTGGGCGGAGATAGCACACTGTATGGAGTCAATTACGCAGATCGCATGTGGCCGCTGTTCAGTTTCGCCACACCGGAGTTCATTGAGCGACGCAAAAAGGCCACGGCGAACTTCGACAATTCGGTCAGGGATTTTACCGATAATGGCATAGAAGCCAGCGGGTTTACCTTCAGCACGGTGCCCCCGGAGACATCTGGCAGCGTTGACAGGGTCTTAATGATCAGAGCCCTCCACAACCTGAATCGCTTTGAAACCACCGCCGGCACAAGAACCCAGGCACTGGCGGCGGTTCGCGCCATGCTCAAGGACGAAGGCATGGTCGGCGTGGTGCAACACCGAGCGCCAGAAAGTGCTGAGGACGAATGGGCGGACGGCAGCAATGGCTATCTCAAGGAATCGGCGGTGATCGCCATGTTTAAGGGAGCCGGCTTTGAGTTGGTAAGCCAGGCTGAGATCAACGCCAACCCAAAAGATAAACCCGTAACCGGGGACATGGTCTGGCGCTTACCACCCAGTTACAGGGGTAGCGAGGAAAATGCGGACACGCGGGCCGCGATGGAAGCGATCGGTGAGTCCGACCGTATGACGCTGCTGTTTCGAAAAAACAACTAGGTCCTAGACGAGAAAGCCGGCTGTCATCTGCTCGGCGGTCGACCACACCTTGACCGCCAATTCCTCGTCATACATGTGGTGCTCACCACTGATGATGGCAGGATTGCAATCTACGTAAAACGCACCGCTGACATCATTCACACGCTCATTGGTAGCCACGTATACCTGGGTTGCTGCGCCCTGTTCGGGTGTTTTGGCAATAAAGGAACCCAGGAACTTGAAGCCGCGGCGGATAACTTCCGGTGCACTGCGGGCAATATTGGTATTTACCAGCCCAGGGTGTAGCGCATTTGAGGTTACCGCTGTTCCCTCAAGGCGCCTGGCCAGTTGCGATGAAAACAGGGCATTGGCCAGTTTGGAGCGGCCATAGGCGTGAGTAGCATCGTATTCGCCTTCGCCACGCAGATTATCGAGATCAACACCCTCCGGCGGTGCCCGCAGGTACCCCGACTGGCTACCGACGTGCACTATGCGACCTTTCCCGGCCGCAACCATTAGCGGTGCCAGATGATTGGCCAGGACGAAGTGACCCAGAAAATTAACCACGAACATTTGCTCTATTCCGTTAACGAGTTGCAGGTCGCCACCGATAGCATTCATACCTGCATTGAGGATCAAGGCATCCAGAGGCAAGCCCAACTGCCGGACCAGGTCAGCGCAATCCACCACCGATTGGAAATCAGACAACTCCAGTTCGAGGGGCGTGGTCTTACCGGGGACAGAGTCGCAGGCGCGTTGAGCTTTTTCCAGGGTCCTACCGGTGCCGATAACATGGGCGCCGCGCATCGCCAGAACGCGCAAAGTCTCGTAGCCAATACCGGAATTACAGCCCGTTACCAACATGACCTGCCCGGACAGGTCCATACCCTCGGTAACCTCTTCAGCGGTCGAGTCTTTATCGAACGGCCCCAACGGCAGGCTGGTATCTAGCTCCGGCGCCGGTTTGTCAGCGCTGCAGCCGGCCAGCAGCGGAACTGACGCGGTTGCGGCCGACGTCATCAAAAGTTGCCTTCTATTGATCTTCATCCTGGCTCCTTGTTTCTCAAGCAACCAGTGTAGGCCACAAGTCTCATCAGGTCAGGTCGAGCCAGCCTGCGCACAACCTCAAGATATAATTTATGGTTATTTAAAGATATAATTAAATATCATGGGGTTATTTCTTGTCGGATAGGAATCCCTTCCTATACTTAGGGTGTGGCAGGAGATCGGAACGCATACATGGGGTGACGCTCGATCAGTAGTGCCGGCCACCAATTTTGGGGAACGCTGGCAGGCATCAGTCAGAGGTGCTTGCCAAGGTCAGGGGACGACATCCGGTAGCGGGCCGGAAACACCTGGCAGAAGATTCAACCGGCAATACCCCAACATAAGCGCTGTCGCCCACCCTCTGGGCCAGCGCTTTTTTTCTTTTTCGCTTTCGACGGCAGCCTGGTGTCCATTTCCATGAACACGAGGTCGCCCAAATGCGCTATTCTGCGCTGCTGTGACCCGCATTGGTGCAAATTCCATGCGGGACTCTTTCGTTTGCGTGGATTCAAGATTATGGCAAGTATCAAAGAACTTCTCAGCGACATTGAGGCGTCGCCCGACGGTCCGGAAATAGCCGCTATTTTCGATTTCGACGGCACCGTTATCGCGGGCTACTCGGCAACCGTATTTATTCGGGAGCAACTCAAACGGGGAGACCTGAAGCCTCGGGAATTTGTGGAATTGATGCAGGCGATGGGCAGCTTCGGGCTGGGCAATATGGGCTTCTCCGGCATGATGGCCATCAACGCCCAATTCATGCGAGGCATCGAAGAGGAAACCTATCTGGAGGTCGGTGAAGAGCTCTATACCCGGCAGATTGCCCGCCTGATTTATCCCGAGTCACGTGCACTGGTCGATGCGCATCTCGCCAAAGGCCACACGGTGGCAATAATTTCTTCGGCGACACCCTACCAGGTGGAGCCCGCGGCACGCGACCTGGGTATCGATGAAGTTCTTTGCACCCACCTGGAGGTCAGCGACGGTAAGTTCACCGGTGCGGTTGTTCGGCCCACTTGCTTCGGCCAGGGCAAGGTCGATGCTGCAGAGGGATTAGCGCAGCGTCATGGCGCAGATCTGGACGAGAGCTTTTTTTACTCTGACAGCACGGACGACCTCTTGCTGCTGGAGCGTGTTGGGCAGCCTGTTGCACTGAACCCAAGCCAGAAGTTGCGCAAGGTGGCCAGGGACCGTGAGTGGAAGATAGGCCAATTCGGCAGCCGCGGCCGGCCTACCGTGAGTCAATTCATTCGCTCAGTGGCAGCGACGGGCAGCCTGGTAACCAGCTTTGCGGCCGGCCTGCCAATCTATGTGCTCAGCGGTTCACGCCGTGAGTCCATAAACTTCTCTTTCTCACTGTTCGCGGATACGGCAAGCGCCCTGATAGGCCTGGACCTCAACGTCAAGGGCGAGGAAAATCTTTGGTCCCACCGACCGGCAGTATTCGTCTTCAACCACCAGAGTAAGGCCGATGTCGTGATTGCAGCGCGCTTGCTGCGCCGCGACCTCGCCGGTATTGGCAAAAAAGAAATCAAGAAAATGCCGGTTATCGGCAAGGTACTCGAGTGGGGCGGCGTGGTGTACATAGACCGTGACAACGCCAGCAGCGCCATTGAGGCCATGACGCCCCTGGTTGATGCCATGCGCAACCAGGATAAATCCGTCGTGCTTGCGCCTGAAGGCACTCGAACAGTTTCCCCTCGGCTTGCGCCCTTCAAAAAAGGTGCCTTCCACCTCGCCATGCAGGCGGGCGTGCCCATGGTACCCATCGTCATTCGCAATGCAGGTGACGTGGCACCGAAAGGCGATTTTGTTTTCAGGCCCGCTTCTGTCGACGTGGAGGTACTGCCCCCGGTAGATACGAGTGACTGGAGTACGCAGACGATTGATGATCACGTGCGAGACGTTCGCAATATGTTCCTGCGCGCGCTTGGCCAACCCGAGGTCGAAGTTCCGGAAGGTGATAGCAAGGCGCGCCAAAAGAAAAAGGCAGCGCCCCGCCGGAAAAAAGCGGCCGCCGGCAAAAGCAGTGGTGCAGCGGCAAAAAAAGCCGGTGGCAAGACACGCCCGAAAGCAAAACCCAAAGCAAAAAAAGCTGCCAAACCCAAGGCAACCGCAAAAACCGCGTCCAAAGCCAAATCGGGGACCAGGCCTAAAGTAAAACCCAAATTGAGGACCGGTAACGCGTGAACCTGGACA
>CAZPVJ010000069.1:0-7006 GCA_964590005.1 uncultured Alteromonadaceae bacterium
TGGCGCTACCGCGGCAACATCACCAAGGTGATGCTGGTGTTGTTCGTGTCGTCCTTCCTGATCCTCGGTGTACTGGGCGTCAAGGCACCAACCCCTGCGCGCACTTTCCTGGCGCAGATCTGCTCGGTGATCTATTTCGCGTTCTTCCTGCTGATGCCTATCTGGTCGTCGATGGACAAGACCAAACCGGTGCCCGAACGTGTGACGATGGACGGCGGTATCGGATTCTGGGGTAGCATGGGCGGCCTGGCATTGATCCTGGCGCTGACCTTCCTGCCCCTGAAGGCGGTGGGTGCTGAATCTGCTTTCAAGTGTGGCTCGATGCCCTGTGATGAGATTTCGGTAGACCCCAACAACAAGGCCTCTCTGCAGAACGGCGCCCGCCTGTACATGAATTACTGCATGGGGTGTCACTCCCTCCAGTACTCGCGGTACAACCGGGTGGCGGAGGACCTGGGAGTCCCGGAGGACCTGTTTCAGGCCAACCTGATGTTTGACCCGTCGCAGAAGATCGGCTCGCTGATGCACAATGCGATGGACGAAACCAATGCCAAGGTCTGGTTTGGCGCCACGCCCCCTGACCTGACGCTGGTATCACGCGCACGTCAGCCAGAGTGGCTTTACACCTACCTGCGTACCTTTTACAAGGACGATAGCCGCCCCTACGGCTTCAACAATAAAGTGTTCAAGGATGTCGGTATGCCCCATGTGCTGCTCGAACTCCAGGGCATGCAGGAATGCGCGATGGGTTCGGTTACTGCCGCCAACGGCGGTGTTAAGCGTGACCCGCTGACCGGAGAAGACATCCTCGAGGACCCTTGTGGACAGTTCAGCATCAGCGAAGAGGGTGAGCTTAGCCCTGAAGAATATGATGCGGCGATGTACGATCTGGTAAACTTCCTCGCCTACACGGCGGAGCCGATGGCCGCAGATCGTCAGCGCATAGGAGTTTACGTCCTGTTGTTCATCTCCCTGTTCTTCGTGTTCGCCTGGTTGTTGAATCGCGAATACTGGAAAGACGTTCACTGATTGATCGCCCTGACCCGGCGAAATGGAATGTGCCTGCAGAAGTACCGGCACATCGTTTTGATATAAAGAGAAATTTTTGAGGAGTCCCTGATGGGCGTAGTGGCAAAGCGGTCTTCCATGACCTTCTTTTCAGACAGCAGCAGTCATTACAGCCACCGCGTGCGTATTGTGCTGGCTGAAAAGGGCGTGACCGTCGACTTGATCGAGTCCGACAGCCTGCATCCCCCGGCCGAGTTGGCCGACCTGAACCCTTACAACTCGCTGCCAACGCTCGTGGATCGCGACCTTGTACTTTATGAATCCAAGGTGATGATGGAGTACCTGGACGAGCGTTTCCCGCACCCGCCCCTGTTGCCTGTATGTCCGGTGGCGCGCGCGGAGAGCCGCCTGTTTATTCACCGGATGGAAAAGGACTGGTGCAGCCTGGTGGATTCCATCCAGCACTCGCGCAGCGACAATGTCGTCAACAAGAGTATCAAGGAACTCCGTGAAGGTATCATGGGTATCGCACCCATCTTCGTGGAGAAACCCTTTTTCATGAGCGACGAGTTCACCCTTGTCGATTGCTGTATTGCCCCCATCCTCTGGCGACTGCCTTCACTGGGTGTGGATATTCGTTCTAGCAAGCAGACAAAGCCTCTTTTGGCTTACATGGACTCCTTGTTCAATCGCGAATCGTTCCAGGAGAGCTTGTCAGAGCAGGAGCGGGAGATGCGCCTGTAATTGGCGCCCTCCTGTCGTTCGCCGATGAGTAAGGCACCCTGCTTGTGACCCCTAGTCGCCCCTATATCATGCGCGCGCTCTACGACTGGATAGTGGACAATGACTGTACCCCTTACCTGCTGGTTGATGCGGCGGTTAAAGGTGTCAACGTTCCCAAGCAGTACGTGAAGGATGGTCAGATTGTCCTGAACATATCTCCCAGCGCGGTGATAGACCTTCACATAGCTAACGAGGCCGTGTCCTTCAATGGGCGTTTTGGTGGGGTGGCGACCGATATTCAGGTGCCTGTCGCCGCTGTGATTGGCATTTACGCCCGGGAAAATGGCCAGGGCATGGTATTTGAGCCCGATGAGGCGCCGGAAGGTCCCGAGCCGCCGGATGACGAGCCACCACCTGCCCCCAAGGGCGAGGTCAGGCCCGCTCTCAAGATCGTCAAGTAGCCGACGGCTCTACAATTTCGAATAAACGGACGACCCGCTGTACGCCGGACATATCAGCAGCGGCAGCGGCGACCCGGTCCGCTTCTTCCCGGGTGGCGAGCCCCATCAAGTAGACCACTCCATTCTCGGTAACTACCTTGACCCGAAGCCCCTCGGTCTCTGTGCTGCCCAAGAGCCAGGACTTGACCTTGGTGGTGATCCAGGTGTCACTGGTTCGCGTCATAGCCGAACTGGGGGAGGCTACTTCGAGTTCATTGTAGATACGACGAACACCGCGAATTTCGCGGGTGACGCTGGTCGCTTTCAACTTCAGCTCCTCGGAGGCGACCTGGCCGGCCAGTAACACATAGCCGTTGTAGCTCACGATGACCAGGTGTGCATCGTCAAAGCGATCGTCGGCCGCCCGGATATTGACCATGGCCTTGGTCTCGATACTTTCGTCCTCAATCTGCTGACCCATGGTCCGTTCACCCGGATCGTCCTCGATCTTGTTGGACTCCATTGAAGCCAACAAGCTGCCGCAACCGCTGAGGATTAGCGAGGCGCTCAGGATAAGGGGGTAGAGAAGGTACTTCATTCCGGGTTTCCTTCGTAGTGTCCAAAAATGTTGTGATCGATGAGGTCACACAGTGTGTGGATCAGCATGAGGTGCAATTCAGCTGCGTGCGTGTGCCGGTCGCAATCAACTACCAAGGCGATATCCCCGTCTGCGAGCACGCCGGGAAGGTACTGGTCCGAAGCAGTAGACAGGACAATCACCAGCATGTTCCGTTCATGGGCGGCACTCACCGCTCGTTGCAGGCTGGGTGGCGCGGGCTCGCAGGCAATACATAGCAGGATATCACCCGCGCCGCCCAATGCCCTGACCTGCCTGGAGAACACCTCGTCCACGCCTTCGTCCCTGGCAATGGCAGTCAGGCTGGCTGTATCGCTGGCCAGAGTGAGCGCCGGCAGTGCGGGGCGTTCCCGCTCGAAGCGGTTGAGCAGGTTGCTGACCAGGAGCGATGCCAGGGCTGCGTCCGGGCCACTGCCGCAGGCCATGATCTTGTGGTCCTCCAGCAGCGCCTGGGTCAGGGCATTGCCGGCGTGCGACAGTGGCTCCGATAACAGGTCTACCGACTCCGTAATCGCCTCTATCGTGGCCTGGAATCTACTGGAGACAATCTGGTAATGGTCCATGGTTACTTTCCAAGAATCGGTCAGGCAGTAAATGCGCCGCGGATCCAAAGCGGCTCGATATCAGCCCCGGATTGTGGCGGCTCGAAGGTCACAACGTCAAATCGGCAGGGCCTTTCCCGCCATTGCGGGTTCCTTTGCAGGAAGTGCTGTCCCGCCATTAGGAGTCGTCTTTGTTTTCTCGTATCTACTGTTGCCGCCGCGCTGGGGTAACGGCCTTGTCTACGAGCGCGTACCTCTATAAAAACCAGGGTATCACCGTCCAATGCCACGATATCGATTTCGCCCGCTTTGCAGCGATAATTGCGCGCCAGCAGATGCCAGCCTCTGGCTAGCAGCCGATCGCAGGTATGTTGCTCATATTGATCGCCCAGATACTTCACTGGTGTGCCACCCATTTTGCGTAGCGCCAGTGTACGTCAGCGTGCTGTGAGTTTGCCTCCGGCAAATGTGGCCAAACTGGGTTCTCGCAGGATCTGCTGGTTGCTGTTCAGGGTCAAAATGCCGGTATCCCCTGGCACCAGGGCCCGGGATCCAGCTTGCAACTGGCCCAGGCGAGATTGCAGTCTAAAGGCGTCGGCACCCAGTGCGTTGAGTCGGGTGTAGTTGTCACTGCCGGTATCGCCAGCGGTAATCGCTACCCTGAGCGCCGGATTGGACCCCAGTAGCCAGGGTATATCTACCAGGTTGATTCCGTTGAGATCCTTGTCGCGGGTATCCGGCAGGCCGCTGTAAATGCTCGAGGTTGAATAAACAGGCAGGCTGCCGGCGTAGTGGAAGGCCAACAGGGGTTTAATGGAGCGGGCTTCGGCGCCGCTGCGACTGAGCAGGAACACCACATCGACATCCTGACGGCGCCGGGCGGTAAACTCGATATTGGTTGCGAGCATACTGCGTATTTCCCGCGATCGCTCCTCGCTTTCAGCCAGGTTCAGGGCGTTTTTGATCTGCGTCGAATAGTCTTCCTGGCTACTGTAGGCGGCGTTGGCAGCGATGCTGCCCCCCAGTTCTGTCCAGCGCTGCCTCAGCACCTGTGTCACCTTGTTGCCCCAGGCTCCGGCGGGACGAACGAGCAGGGCCCGGCGGGCACCTCGGCCGTAGGCCAGTTCGGCTATACGACGGGCGTCATCCTCCGGGGCGAGCGATAACTGGACGAAGGCGCCGCTGGCGGACCCCTGAAAGTCATCCACGCGATTGAGTGCCACCACCGGTACTGTGCGGTTGGGGTGCTGGCCCAGTTCAGAGACCGCTTCCTTGCTGAGGGGGCCTACAACGACATTGGCGCCCGCGATCACGGCGGCATCATAGGCCGCGGCCGTTGATTCAAACAGACTGGTATCCAATACTTGCAGGTCGAAAGTCGCTTCTCCGCGAAGCCTGGCAGCGTAGTAGCCAGCCAGGTAGCCGTCTCTTACCGCCTTGGCCGCCGGGGCCAATCTGCCCGTTAAAGGCAGTAGCAGGGCGGTTTGCTGGAACTGGTCCGGTGCCTCCAGCCAATTGCCCAGGCCGCCGGGCAAGGGCTGTGCTGCCGGGTGTGATGGATTGCTGGCAAGCCACTGGCGCAATCGGTCTTTCTGGCCCTCTGCGCTGCTCATCGCCCCGCCAATGGCCGCTAAATCCAACCAGCCTTGCCAGCGCGCTTCACTGGCCTGCTGGCGCGCTGTTTTGACAGTGGCTGTCGGCGTGCGCATGAGGTCCAGCCATATCTCACTCTTGAGTGCTGCAGCCTCATCCGGTGATAACCTGTCATGCAGCAGAGCGTCGCCGAGTTGCGCGCTGCCCAGGTAATCCCCACTGCCAGCACGCAGTTGCCGCTGGAAGCTCATGACCTTGTGATTCAGGGCGGGCGCGGCACCGCGATTGGCCTGGCCTTTCAGGTATTGGGTGGCCATGTCGGTATCGCCACGCAACCAGGCAATCTTCGCTTGCAGATAGTTCTGGTAGACAGCGTCGTTCAGCGGTAGCGGCGGATCCTGTGGGAGTTGTTGGAGGTCCTGCTGGGCGGTCATCCAGTTGCCGGCCTGCAGAGCCTGTTCAACCTGTTCAAACAGTACAGCGTGCTCGCTGTCGGGCATTTCCAGGGGCCCATAGGTTTGAGTCGGCCGTTCTACGACAGGTTTGCTGTCTGTTTCGGCGGGCTTGTCGGGGCTGGTCTCGCACGCCGCCAGTAACACAGAAAAAATAAGGGCCACCAGGGTGGTGCGGCCGGGGTGTCTTGCCCAAGTTGCTGCCATGCTATGCTGACTCGACTGTCGCCGGCGGCAGTGAAATACCGTCTGGCGGGTAAATGGAAGTGACATTATAAGGATAAGGAGGCCGAGTGGAATCGGGGCTGTACATAGTTGCCACGCCCATTGGTAATCTGGGCGATATGACTCAGCGCGCAATCGATGTGCTTAAGGGGGTCGATCTCATCGCCGCGGAGGATACCCGCCACAGTCAACGGCTGCTTCAGCACTTCAGTATCGATACGCCGGTTTTTGCCTATCACGACTTCAGTGGTGGCGATGCCCAGGCGCGAGTGCTGTCGCACATTGCAGAGGGTGGTGCCGTCGCGCTGGTGTCAGATGCTGGCACGCCGTTGATCTCCGATCCCGGTTTCCGCCTGGTAAGCGATGTTCAGGCCGCCGGATACCGCGTCTATCCCGTACCGGGAGCCTGCGCGGCGATTGCGGCCCTGTGTGTTTCGGGATTGCCTACCGATCGCTTTCAGTTCGAGGGTTTTTTACCTGCCAAGTCCGGGCAGCGCGCGGCTCGCCTCGCGGATCTGGCAACGGTCGATGCCACCCTGATTTTTTACGAGGCGCCGCACCGGGTTGCCGAATCGATCGCTGCGATGGCAGCGGCTTTTGGGACGCAGCGCGAAGCGGTGTTGGCCAGGGAGATCACCAAGGTTTTTGAGACGGTCCGGCGCGCCCCGCTGGCCGAGCTTGCCGAGTTTGTGCGCGAGGATGGCAACCAGCAGCGTGGCGAGATTGTTCTTGTGGTCGCGGGGCAGCCCAGCGGTGAGCAGGTGCTTGATGCGAAGCTGGCGAAACTCTTGCAAACACTGGCGGAGGATCTGCCGGGCAAACGCGCGGCCGCCATCGTCGCGGAATTCAGCGGCCTGAAGAAGAATCGACTCTACGATTATTTACTGGATCAGCGCTCCGATTAGTTACCGCCCAATCCCGGGCTTGCGGCTGATTGGCTGGGGGAGTAGTCTTGCCGCCGAGTCGGTCAGGCGATCGCTTCGCCGCTAATGGTGGTGGGGAGGAAAGTCCGGGCTCCGAAGGGCAGGGTGCCAGGTAACACCTGGGGGGCGTGAGCTCACGGAAAGTGCAACAGAAAGGAAACCGCCCGCTCGTGTAAGCGAGAAGGTAAGGGTGAAAAGGTGCGGTAAGAGCGCACCGCGCGGCTGGTAACAGGCGTGGCGATGGTAAACCCCACTCGGAGCAAGACCAAATAGGAATCCGTCAGCTGCGGCCCGCAGTGGATTCGGGTAGGTCGCTACAGGCAGGTGGTGACACCTGTCGCAGATGAATGATCGCTCGCGACAGAACCCGGCTTATCGACCCACTCTCTCTGTGCCCCGCCATCCGAAGCCGGTTGGCGGGGCATTCCTACGGGCTTGGCGCCATTCTTTAGACGTTTTTCTA
>CAZPVJ010000070.1:0-4464 GCA_964590005.1 uncultured Alteromonadaceae bacterium
GCATTGCCCCGGCAGCGGACTGCGGGCGTTGCAATGATGACAGCGTAATTGGCGATTGCGCCGGTGTACGGTCAGGCGCGCATCGCAGTGTGCGCATTCGGCCAGCCAGCCGCAGTCGTGACACAGGAGACTGGCCGCATAACCGCGCCTGTTGAGAAACAGCAGGACCTGTTCACCGCGCGCCAGCGCATCAGCGGTGCTTTGCAGCAGAGTTTCGGACAGGCCCGCCCGCAGTGTCTGGCCCCTGATATCTTCAATACGTATCTCGGGTGGGCTTCCGGTGCCTGCCCTGGCAGATAGCCGCGGGTGTTGGTAGCGCTGCAGCAAGGCATTTTGCAGAGACTCCAACGAGGGCGTGGCGCTGCCAAGCAGTACGGGACACCCTTCCAATTGGCCGCGTTTTACCGCGACGTCGCGCCCCGAATAGCGGAAACCGTCCTGTTGCTTGTAGGACGCGTCGTGCTCTTCATCGACAATAATGACGCCCAGGTTCAACATCGGCGTAAAAATTGCTGAGCGCGTTCCGATGACGATATCGGCATTGCCGCTGCGGGCGGCCTCCCAGGCCTGGTAGCGCTCGAGGTCCGTCAAGCCTGAGTGGAAGACGCTGATCGAGGCATCAAAACGCTGCTGAAAACGGCTGAGGGTCTGTGGTGTCAAACCTATTTCCGGAATCAGCACCAGAGCTTGTTTGCCTTCCTCCAGGCTTTGCGCGATGAGTTGCAGGTAGACCTCGGTTTTGCCAGAGCCGGTCACGCCCTCCAGCAAGTGGCAGCTAAAAGTGCCCAGCGAGTCCTTGAGCGTGGTGAGGGCGGCGCCCTGTTCCTCATTCAGCGACAGCCCCTCGCGAGCCGCCGGTGGGGTCTTGGCATCCGCCAGCATAAACTCTTCCACCAGGTCTTTGTCGCACAGGGCGCGCATCGTAGCCCTCGACAGACCGGCCGTCGCGGCCATTTCGGTATCTATCTGCTGTTGCTCTGCCAGCAGCGCGATCGCTGCGGCCTGCTTGGGCGCTCTCGACAGGGCCCCCTCTGGTAATCCCATGCCACGGGTGCTCAGCCGCCAGCCCCGTCTGCCTGCCTGCTGCCGCGCCTTCCCCTGGCGAAGGCGCGGGGGGAAAGCTGCTGCGTACACCTCCCCGGGCGGATGATGGTAGTAACGCGAGGCCCAGTCGCACAGTGCCAACAGAGGGGCGCTGAGCAGCGAGGCCTCGTCAAGGATGGCAATAGCCGGCTTGAGTTTTTCTGCGTCCTGCTCGCTGTTACTGACAGTTTCTATCAGATACCCGGTCATTTCCCGGGCTCCAAACGGCACGGACAGCCGGGTTCCGGGCTGGAGAGCGTTGATTTCTTGCTCGCTGGCGTCAGCGGGAGGCAGATAATCGAACAGCTGTCGCAGGGGCGTGGGCACAGCCAGCCGAAGAATGGTCATTGCGCCCCTTTGTCAGTGAAATGGCGGATTTGCGGCATTGTAGCAAAAGACATTAAGGGCTTGCGTATGACGCATCGTCTGGTAAGATGCCCGCCTATTTTTTGACCGAGACCCGATTGGTCGAGGTCAGTTCCCTTATCAGGTACGGTGCCCGGCAGCAGATCGGGTTGCGGTGCCGCCAGCGAGGAGTAAGGACAATGAAAGCAGATATACACCCGAAATATGAGGATGTCACCGCGACATGTAGTTGTGGCAACCAGATCAAAACGCGCTCGACTCTGGGTGAAGACTTCCACATCGACGTGTGCTCTAACTGCCACCCGTTCTTTACCGGCAAGCAGAAGATTGTCGACAGTGGCGGCCGGGTAGATCGCTTTAACAAGCGCTTCGGCAATCGTGGAGCGAAGCGTCAGGAGCAAGGCTGAGAAAAATAGCCACTCGAGCAACAGAAGCGTCGGCTCCTTGCGGATCCGGCGTTTTTTTTGGTCTTCAGGAAACCGCGAGTCCACGCTTTTAGCGTGTGCATCCTCCACCTTGTTACGCCCCGACCTTTTATATATCCTCTACGCCCTTTTTGGCCCCCAAGCAGTTTGCATTGGCACAGAGATTCCTTATGTCCTCTGACTTGAAAGACGCAGCACTGGCGTATCACTCGCAACCCGTAGCCGGGAAAATCTCGGTGGAGTTGAGCAAGCCTGCTGAAACTCAGTTGGACCTTTCCCTCGCCTACAGTCCTGGTGTGGCGGAGCCCTGCAGGGAGATCGCGGCTGACCCGGCTGCCGCCTACCAGTATACCGGCAAGGGCAATCTGGTAGCGGTTATCAGTAACGGTACTGCAGTTCTGGGGCTTGGCAACCTGGGCCCACTGGCGAGTAAGCCGGTAATGGAGGGTAAAGCGCTCCTGTTCAAGCGCTTCGCTGGGATCAACTCGATCGACATCGAGGTGGATACCGAAGACGCTGATGAATTTATCGATACGGTTGCGCGAATCGCCGATACATTTGGTGGCATCAACCTGGAGGATATCAAGGCACCCGAGTGTTTCGAGATCGAGGCCGCCCTGTCAGAGCGCTGCCAGATACCTATTTTCCATGATGATCAGCACGGCACTGCCATTGTGACTGCCGCAGGCATGCTCAGCGCCCTGGAGATCCAGGGTAAGCGCATAGAAGACGCGGTAATTACCTGCCTGGGTGCGGGTGCCGCGGCTATCGCCTGCATGCGTCTGCTGGTGAATCTTGGCGTGCGTCGGGAAAATATTTTTATGCTGGATCGACGCGGCGTGATTTACGCGGGCCGCGAGGGCGTGAATGCCTACAAGGAAGAATTTGCCAACCACACCGACAAGCGCAGCCTGAGCGATGCGGTCAATGGATCCGATGTGTTTGTCGGGTTGTCGGGAGCCAATCTGCTCAGCGCTGAGATGCTGTTGACCATGGCTGACCGGCCCATTGTCTTCGCTTGCTCCAACCCCGACCCGGAAATCAGCCCCGAATTGGCGCGAGCGACGCGAGACGACGTGATTATCGCCACCGGCCGCTCCGACTATGCCAACCAGGTGAATAATGTGCTGGGTTTTCCATTTATCTTCCGCGGCGCACTCGATGTACAGGCCAGTACCATCAACGAGGCGATGAAAGTCGCGGCGGTGAAGGCCCTTAGCGGGCTGGCCAGGGAGCCGGTGCCGGAAGAAGTGTTGGTCGCCTGCGGAGTCGATGCGTTGAGTTTCGGGCCAGAGTACATTATTCCCAAGCCCATGGATCCAAGGTTGTTGACTCACCTCGCTCCGGCCGTGGCCCAGGCGGCGGTCGAGAGTGGTGTTGCCCGTGTGGATCTGCCAGAGGGCTATGCCCCCGTACTTTGAGCCTCAGAGCTCGCTCAGAAAATATCCCTGACCAGGTCATCGGTGCCACTGGTGTCGATACCAGGCACTGCATCGCCGTCCTGCTCAGGCACGTGTTCCTCTCGAAAGTACTCAAAAATGGCATTGCGCTGCCCCGGTGAAGCGAGCAGGCCGGTTTCCGGATCGATTTTTACGTGCACAATGCCCGGGGGTAGCTCGCGCTCTACATCGGGGCTGTCTTTAAGCGCCGCGCGCATGAAGTCTATCCAAATGGGCAGTGCGGCGGTGCCACCAAATTCCTTCTTACCCAGCGGCGTGTAGTTGTCGAAGCCCACCCAGGCGGTGGTGACAACGTCCCGGTTATAGCCTGAAAACCAGGCATCCATAGGGCCGTTGGTAGTCCCTGTTTTGCCCGCCAGGTCGCCGCGCTCCAGTACCAACGCCCGACGCCCGGTGCCGCGAGTGATAACGTCTTGCAGGATACTGTCGACAATGAAGTTAACGCGCTCATCCATGATCCTCTGAGCTCGCGGGAGGTCGGCCTGGGCCGCCCTCTCGTTGGCCAGAATTTCCTCCATACTCAGTTCTTCTTCGCCTAAAGTAGCCAGGGGTCCGCAGTCTCTGCAGACTGTATTGGGCCTGGCCTCGAACACGGTTTCACCATCAATATTGTCGATGCGTTTGATCAGGTAGGGCTCGATCGCATATCCGCCATTGGCCAACACCGCGTAGGCCGCTGCGACCTCCAGCGGGCTCATTGCGTGGGTGCCCAGTGCCAGGGACAGGTCAGGCGCGAAGTCGGCTGTATTAAAACCGAAGCGCTCCGAGTAATCGATCAGGTTGGGTATCCCCAGTTGCTGCAACAGGCGTATCGATACCAGGTTGCGCGACTTGGTCAGGGCCCAGCGCAGTCGCGTCGGTCCGTGAAACTTGCCGCCATCGTTTTCAGGACGCCAGATGTCCTCAAGCGAGGTGTCCTCCATCACGACCGGCGCGTCGTTGATGAGGCTGGCGGCGGTGAAGCCGTAATCCAGGGCGGCGGCATAGAGGAAGGGCTTGAAGTTAGACCCCGGCTGCCGGCGGGCCTGGGTGGCGCGGTTGAATTTGCTCAGCTCGAAGCCCATGCCACCCACGATGGTGTTGATGGCGCCGTCATCCGGGTCCAGTGACACCAGAGCGGCCTGCGCTGC
>CAZPVJ010000071.1:0-2576 GCA_964590005.1 uncultured Alteromonadaceae bacterium
ATAGTACTCACACTAGTCGAAGCCGACAATCAGCCGGGATAACAGTCTCACTATGATGCACAGGAAACGCCTTCATTGCTTCGGCACTTCCTGTCAGCTGGCGCTATTTGCGATCCCCAGCGAGGCAGATCAGCTGATGGATATCGCCATTTCCGAGATCAATCGGCTCGATCAGAAATTCAGCGCCTATCAGCCAGAAAGCCTGATCAGCAAAATCAACCAGTCCGCTGGAACCGGCTGCTACACGCCGCTCGATACGGAGGCGCGCAGCCTGTTCGATTTCGTCACCGCGCTATGGCGGGAAAGCAGCCATCTCTTCGATCCAAGCACCCGACTGCTACAGAATTGCTACGACGAGCAGGGCCAATTAAAGGCCACGGAGGCGCAGGTGAAAGCAATGCTGCAGCTTGTGGGCTGGTCCCAGCTGGAGTTATCCGATCAAGGCGCCCTACTCCCACAAAAGGGCATGCTGCTGGACCTCAATAGTTGCATTCGACCTTATGCCATTGACTCTGTGCGCAAGCGACTGGTCAGGGAAGGCGTGGAAAGCGCACTGATCGAGATGGCCCAGGACGCAGTGACCATTGGCAAGCAGGCCGATGGCGCCAACTGGTTGTTTGGTCTTCGCCATCCTATGGGCAGCCGAACCGCCATTAATCGGATCAAGCTCAATAACAAGGGCTTCTCAATGCGCGGGGATTTCGAGCGCAGAATCCTGTTTAACAACGAGAACTTTGGTCGCGGTCTCAGCCCGGTAGATGGCTATCCGGTTCTCGGCATGCTCAGTGTCAGCGTTGTGGCGGACAGTTGCCTGGACGCCTGTGGTGCCGCAAGCGTCGCCCGTTTAAAAACTGAGAAGGCAGCCATCAATTGGCTGGAGAACCTGGGCTTACCGTGGATGGCCATAGACCGTGAACTGCGTTGCCACGGTCCACTCGCTCCGAACTGAATCCCTACTAAGCCCCCTGAAACCTGGGCTTGCGCTTTTCCCGTTGGGCCGCAAAACCCTCTTGCAGATCTTCCGAACCCAGACACATCTCCGACAGCTCCCTGGCCGATGCCATATCTATGCCCCCGGCCGCGGCCTGCTGCAAAATTTGTTTCATGGATTTCACGGCCAGGGGAGCGAGACCTGCTATATGCAATGCCTGGTCGCGGGTGAACTCCTCTCGCTGCACAGGCAACACCAGGTGATCCAGGAATCCAATCTCCAGCATTGCCTCTGCATCGAACTGCTCCGAGGCAACCAGTATGCGTTTTGCGAGATTAACTCCCAGTCGCTCTACAAATCGACTAATGCCACTGAGGGGATAGCACAGACCGATGGCCGCCGCCGGCACCCGCATTCGGCTGCCCTCTATACCAATGCGGAAGTCACAGCTGAGGGCCAATTCCACGCCTCCGCCAAATACATTGCCATTTAAAGATGCGATAGTCGGAATAGACAGTGCTGCCAATTGATCGGTGGTGGCCTGAAAGCAGTCGCCGCTTATCTTGCCGTCCCCCAGCTCGCTGAGTGAAGCCCCGGCACAGAATGTCTTGTCACCGGCGCCGGTCACCACCAGAACCCGCACGTCCCTATCCTGCTCAACATCCTGTAAATGTGCCTGGATAGCCTCGAGCTCACCCTGGCCCAAGGAGTTATGCTTCGCCGGATTATTAAGTGTCAGTTGGCCTATATGGCCCTGGCGCTGATAGAGCACTGTGTCAGTCATGTCTGCTTCCGTTTTACCTGAGGCGCAAAGTCTCGCACAAGCCTAGACCCGGTGCCAGCTCAGGCTTTTCGGCTAGACATGACTACAGGCCCGCCCCATACTCCGTGCTCCATCAGGAGAAAGTGACCATGTCTGAAATCCGGTGCACCTGGTGCGGCACTGACCCGCTCTACATGCAATACCACGACGAGGAATGGGGGGTTCCTGTATGGGACGATCAGGTCCTGTTCGAATTTCTAATGCTCGAAGGGGCCCAGGCGGGGCTTTCCTGGATTACCGTTCTGCGCAAGCGCGAGGCGTACCGCAAGCTTTTCAGTAACTTCGACGCCGCAAAAGTGGCCCGTTTCACTGACAATAAGCTCGAGAAGCTATTGCAGGACGCCAGTATCATTCGCAATCGGCTCAAGGTATTCGGCGCCCGCAAGAATGCCAGGGCATTCCTGGAAGTGCAGTCTGAGAAGGGAAGTTTCGCCAACTACATCTGGGACTTCGTCGACGGCAGACCCATTCAGAACAATTGGAAAACAATGTCCAAGGTTCCTGCGACGTCTGCGATCTCGGATACACTCAGCAAGGATATGAAAAAGCGCGGGTTCACTTTCGTCGGGTCGACCATCATGTACGCGCACATGCAAGCTACCGGCATGGTAAACGACCATACGACAGACTGCTTTCGTCACGCCGAGTGCCGCGAACTTGGCCAAGACTCGTGAGCCGCTGAGTGAGCGAAGACGACCTTAATCCGACCTCAACCAGTCGCCGGGTCTGGCAACTGGCCTGGCCTACCATTATTTCCAATCTGCTGTTCACCACCGTCGGTTTTGCCCATATCAAAATTGTATCTGGGCTGGGCAACAGCGC
>CAZPVJ010000072.1:0-32995 GCA_964590005.1 uncultured Alteromonadaceae bacterium
GGCCGCAGTGCGGCTGCGACCGCGCTCTTTGCTTCCAACATATTTTTCTACATGGAATCAGGCTACTTCGATGCACCCGCTGAACTGAAGCCGCTGCTGCACACGTGGTCCCTGGCCGTGGAAGAGCAGTACTACATTTTCTTCCCCCTGCTGTTGATGCTGATCGCCAGGATGGGGCACAGGAACTACCTGCCCTGGATATTGGCGCTCGGTGGTGCTTCCTTCCTGGCCAGTATCTGGCTCACGCCAAACCAGCCCTCCTGGGCTTTTTACCTGATTCCAACCAGGGCCTGGGAGTTGTTTATTGGTAGCGTGCTTGCGTTGCACGTTTTGCCCATACCCACATCCAGGGCGGTGCGCGAATGTTTGGCGACTATCGGCGCTATCTTGATCGCCTATAGTGTCCTGTTCTTTGATTCTCTCACGGTGTTTCCCGGCAGTGCTGCCGCGGTGCCAACACTGGGGGCCGCGCTGATTATTTATGCCGGCCTCGGCGGGGTTTCGCTCGTGGCCGGGGTCTTGTCGCTGCGCCCTGTCGTTTTTGTTGGATTGATCTCCTACTCACTCTATCTCTGGCACTGGCCGGTAATCGTTTATACCAAGTTGTTGTCGATCACTGCTCCGACCAGTCTTGCAATAGTTGGCATGATTGCGCTGACATTCGCCTTATCCATACTTTCCTGGCGCTTTGTCGAGACGCCTTTCCGCTCTGGGAATGTGTTGCGCAAACCGGGTGCCTTGTTGAGAGCGGCAGCACTGGTATCTGCTGGCATCGTTGTCTCTGGCCTTGCAGTTGTAGCGGCGGATGGCCTGCCGGGACGCTACGAAGCCTTCTTCCCGGAGGATTTTAATACTGAACATGAGCGCTGGGACGACTGCAAGGACGTGGTTCAACGACTTGCTGACGGTCAGGGCCTGTGCAGTCTTGGCCACACAGATGCGGAACCGAGCTTCATGCTTTGGGGTGACTCCCATGCCGAAAGTATTGCCTCGGGAGTCGATCAATATGCTGCCCAAGTTGCGGTGGGAGGAGTCATCGCGACGGAGTCGGCCTGTGCGCCATTGCTGGGCATAGACCGTCCGGGTCGCGAAAAGTGTGCAGCTTTTAACCAACGAGTGCTGGATTACGTTGAGCAGCATCCTGCCTTGACAACGATTTTCCTGGTGGGCCGCTGGGGTCTGCTGGCGCAGGGTACGCGCTACAAGGAAGAGGAGGGCGATACCGTTACGCTAAAGGATACGATGTCAGATAATCCGGTTGCCGAAGGCAATGCGATATTGTTCGAGCGCGGTTTGCTGCGCACGGTGGCCGCTCTGCGCCAGGCGGGCAAACGTGTGGTTATTATGGCGTCAGTGCCGGAGGTAGGCTTCGAGGTGCCGTCTTCCTACCTGATTGCGCGACTCACCCGACGTGACATAGGGGGGCTGATAGCGCCAACACAGGCTGAGTATCTTGCCAGGAATGCGATAGTGCACAAGGTGCTTTCGGATCTTGAACGGCAGGGAGATGCTACTGTCGTCAGCCCCGCGGACGCACTGTGCGACGGCGGGCTGTGCGCAGTCGTGGCCCGCGACGTGCCCCTTTATAGGGACAGTAACCACCTATCCACATTCGGCGCCAGATACCTGGCGCCCCTGCTGCTCTCAGAGGAGATGTTAGCCCTTAGTGACGGAGCTGGGCGTCCAGCTGGTCAACAACTTCAGCCCAGTCGGCATCGTCAGCGATAGCCTCCCGCAGGAACTGCGCCTGACCGGCGCTCCAGAAGGCTGCCTTCTCCAGTGGTACTTCGTTGGGCAGGTGGTTGTTCTTAACAAACGCTTCGATAGCGATATCATTGTTGGGCAGGCCAAGCTGGGCAAACAGGGTGTATATCGTGTGACTTGAAGTATCCATAAGAGATGTATTCCGCAGTCTGCGGTCCTTATTCGGAGGAGGGGGATGTCATGGCTTCTTTGACCTTATCCATGTCCACGGAATCGGCCGCCTTTTCCTTATCTACCGCGTCATAAGCTTTCTTGTAATCAACTTCACCACTACTCACTGCCTCGGTAAGCTTGTTCGTATCGACGGATTCCGCCGCCTTGTCCTTGTCCACCGCCTCAACAAGTTTGCCCATGTCTTGTGCCGAGCTGCTGAAGGATAGAAGCGCCAGGAGCGTTGCGCAGCCGAATGCAGAGATGATTTTCATGGTAATGCCTCGAATCGTTTGAAACAGTTGAAAGTATTGAAAACTACGAGTTTTGATCCTAGCACCGGTGCCTGGATTCTGCCGAATTATTTTGCAGCCTGGCGGCGCGCTCATCCCGATTTGATCGAGCCGTACGCTGTGAGCGCCGCCTCCCGCGCCTCCCTGTGGTCGACGATTGGTTCGGGGTAGGTTTTTCCCAGTTCAACCCCGGCTTGCTCCAGCACTGCCGGTGGAGCCTCCCAGGGTTTGTTGAGGTATTTGTCTGGCAGTCGCTGGAGCTCAGGAACCCACTGCCTCACGTAGTCGCCATCCGCATCAAATTTCTCACCCTGCGTGACGGGGTTAAATATCCGGAAGTAGGGCGAGGCGTCGGCACCGCTACCCGCTACCCATTGCCAGCCACAGGCGTTATTCGCCAGGTTGGCGTCCAGTAACGTATCCCAGAACCAGTTTTCCCCTGCCCGCCAGTGAACGAGCAGGTGTTTGGTCAGAAATGAGGCGACCACCATGCGCACGCGATTATGCATGTAACCTGTCTGCCAGAGTTCACGCATGCCGGCGTCAACAATAGGGTAACCGGTTTCTCCGCGTTGCCAGGCCTTGAGCGCCGCGGGTGAGCCCAGCCACGGAAAGGCGTCAAATTGTGACTTGAAGGGCGTCTCCGGCATCTTCGGGAAGTGACTCAGCAGGTGATGGGAGAACTCGCGCCAGCCCATTTCACTGAGAAACTTGTCGACCTGGTCCTGTAATTCCGGGTGTTTCGAAACGTGGTTCCGGGCGGCGTGCCATATCTCCCGCGGAGATATTTCTCCGAAGTGGACGTGTGGTGATAGCCGTGTCGTGGTATCCAGTGCCGGGTGATTTCGCCCTTCACTGTAGTTGTCTATCCCGGAGCGAAAAAACCGCTCCAGGCGATCTCGGGCTCCAGCCGATCCAGGCTGCCACAGCGCTTGCCAACCCTGGGCCCAATCGGGTTTTCTCGGCGTCAGGTCCCAGTCATTGAGCGACTCGGAAGCCGGTGGGGTCGATAACCAGCGGGCTTTGGGAGCTGATTTCGGTTGCGGGGGCGCAGTTTGCCTGAGGCAGGCGCGCCAGAAAGGTGTAAACACTTTGAATGGCAAGCCGCTCTGGTTCCGGATCTCCTCCGGCTCGAAGAGCAGTGCGCCGGGGTAGCGCTTTAGGGCGATATCCCGCTTGTCAAAATCTGCGTGTAGATCTGCTTCGAGTTGGCTCGCCCAGGGTTCATGCTGCCGCGAACAATAGACTGAGTCTGCACCACTGTCCTGGAGTAGCGAGTTCAGCACGTGCGCTGTTTGGCCGCGACGCAGTATCAGCTGGCCGCCGAGGGCCTGTATATCTTTCTGCAGCGACAGGAGGCTGTGATGCAACCACCATCGGCTGGCCCCACCCATTGCCCAATGACCCGGGGCTTTGTCGTCGAGAATATAGCAGGCCAGTACGGGTCGGCCGGTGGCCGCCGCGGCCTGCAGGCCGGGCAGATCGTTGATCCTGAGATCCTGTCGGTACCAGAAAATAATCGGTGTTTTCATGATTTTGATACGCGATTGCCGCCTCGGGAGATCAGCGTGCTTGTCTTCTTGCCCGCTGGGCAACGCCATAATAAAGTGGTGTAGAGTGGAAGCAAGGAGTTAGGTATGGCGGTATCGCTGAAAGGCCCGTGGGATGAGTCGGCGATTGCAGATTTTCTGGAGTCGTCAGTGATGCCTTTGCGTCTGGCGGTGGTGGGTAAGGACGGCTTCCCGCGTGTTGTATCAGTTTGGTATTGCTACCATCAGGGTGAAATCCTTTGTGCATCCCATAGTGGCTCCCAGCTGATTGGCCTGCTGCGTAACAATCCCCGTGTCGGTTTTGAGGTGGCGCCCAATGAACCTCCCTATCATGGTGTGCGAGGGCAGGGGACGGTCGAGTTGACGCCAGAGGGCGCCGGCGCAACCCTGGAGCATCTCATAGAACGTTACCTGGGTGCCGCTGACAGCAGCCTGGCTGCCTGGCTTTTGTCGCGCAAGGAAGATGAACTGTTGATAAGCTTGCGACCGGACAGGCTCTTTTCCTGGGACTACCGCGAGCGTATGGGCAGCCCAGCTAGCTAGTCTGCAATGTTCTCCGTACGAGATGTCTCGAGGGGAGTTATCTCTCGCGATGACAGGCTGGCGAGAAGGTCAGAGAGCAAGGTCTCGCACGGGGCGGCGCACCGAATCGTGGCAATGTCATCGGCCCTGCTTCTGCCGGGATTGATCAGCGCCAGCGGTATCCCAAGTTCCTTCGCCCGGCGGCAGAAACGAAAGCCCGAGTAAACCTGAAGAGAGCTGCCTACCACCAATAAGGCGTCGCTGCGCTCAATCGCCTCCATGCAGTTGTCCACCCGCTGTTTGGGAACCGTACCGCCAAAAAAGACAACGTCTGGCATCAGCACTCCACCGCAGCTTTCGCAGGATGGCGCCTTAAAATCTCTTACCTCTTCTTCCGGGACATCTGAGTCACCATCCGGGCGGATCTCACCCCAGCCAGTGGGTGAGCGGGGGTTGTCGCGTTGCAGCCGCAGTTGAATGGATTCCCGAGACCGGGCCTCCCGACATTGCAGGCAGATCACCCTGTCCAGCCTGCCATGCAGATCGATAACGCTCGAGCTCCCTGCTCGTTGATGCAGGCGGTCAACATTCTGGGTGATCAATGTATCGATATGCCCCCGGGCCTCAAGAGCGGCCAGCGCGCGATGAGCGCCATTTGGCCTGGCGTCACGGACACCGGGCCAGCCGCGCAGGGATCTCGCCCAGTAACGTTGCCGTCGCTCACTGTCGGCAATAAATTCCTGATGTTTAATTGGCTCGCTGGCGCGCCAGGATCCCTCTGAATCCCGGTAAGTGGGGATCCCCGACCCCGCGCTGATGCCAGCGCCGGACAGCACCGTCAGTCGCGGATTATCATCGAGGAAGGTGCGTAGGGTTCGCAGGTCGTGATTTGTGGTAGCCATTGCGAGAGTATACGTTGAGTTGCCCAGGCAGGATTACGACACTGGATTTGATCCGGGCGTGTTGTGATCCGTACATAGTACAAGTTTCCGGAGGGCTTACATCTTGCATACAGTTATCACTGGCGGAACGGGTTTCATTGGCGCGGCGCTGGCTTCGCGGCTGACAGCGCGGGGTGACACGGTCACTATTCTCAGTCGGCAGCCCGCAGATGACGAAGGCGCTGTCCGATATATCCGCAGCCTGGATGCGCTCGCGGACGACGCGGCCGTAGATGCGGTAATCAACCTGGCCGGTGCACCCCTGGCGGGCCGGCGCTGGAATAGCGCCTACAAAGAGCAAATTGTTGCCAGCAGGATAGAGACGACCCGGGCTGTGGTAGCACTCTGCGCCAGGCTGGTGCGCCCCCCCGAGGTCCTTCTCAGTGCCAGTGCGATTGGCTACTACGGCCCTCACAAAGATGAAAAACTAAATGAAATAAGCCCCTCAAGCCATTGTTTTTCATCAGAATTATGCCAATTATGGGAAAAGGAAGCGCGGGCGGCAGAGGCTTTCGGTGTGCGTGTCTGCCTGCTGCGCCTGGGTGTGGTACTTGATCGGGATGGTGGTGCAATGACCGAGATGGCCCGTCCCTTCAAGCTTGGCCTTGCCAACTGGATCGGTTCCGGGGAGCAGTGGCTAAGCTGGGTGCACCGCGAGGATGTGTTGGCGGCTATTCAGTGGTTACTGCAGCTACCCGAAGCATCAGGAGCCTACAACCTCACCGCGCCGGAGCCTGTCACCAGCCGGGGCTTTTGTGATGCAATGAAGCGGCATACGCGGACCCTGCTAACCTTGCCGATGCCTGCTGCCGTGATGCGTTTCATGGTTGGCGAGGTGGCCGATGAGCTCCTTATTACAGGTCAACGCGTGTTGCCGGCGCGGCTGCTCGACGAGGGCTTTGCGTTTCGCTTTGCCGATATCGATGCCGCCCTCCAAGATATTCTCGACTAAATCAGGTTGCGCAGCTTCAGTTCGTCCGGGTAGGGAGTCATAAACACCTGCTGCTCAATGTAAGAGTTCGGGCTGTTGGCAAAGTGGTGACGGAGCATGGTGATGGGTACGACCAGCGGCACATGCCCCTGGCGGTATTGCTCGATCAACTCATTGAGACGTTGTCTTTCCTCACTGGCGACTGTGCGCTTCAGGTAGCCTGAAAGGTGGTACAGCACGTTGGTGTGACTGCGGCGCGTGGCTCTGTAGGTCAGCGCCTGCATAAGCGCATCAATAAATTCGGCCGCGAGCGTTTCTATGGGTTGCTTTCCTGCATCAGCCAGAAGTCGGCCTATGGCTTTGTAGCTGGGCACGTGGTGGGCCATGACGAGGTATTTGTAGCGGCTGTAGAATTCAATCAGGCGATGAGCGGTGAGCGGCTCCTGGTTGAGGGTCTTCCAGTCGTGGTAAGTATAGGCCCGCGTCACAAAGCTCTCTCGAAGGCCGGGGTCGTTGAGGCGTCCGTCGTCTTCCAGCGGCAGCAGTGGATCAAGTTGGCCCAGTGCCCGCGCATAGATACCCTGTTGGTCAGAGGCGATGCTATGGCCGTTGTCAGCAAACCGCTTGACTCGATCAAAGCCACAGCTGGGACTGCCCTTAACCAGTATGTAGCCACACAATTCCGGCGCCATATCCAAGACGGTAGAGGCGTAGGCGGTCAATTGATCGGTGTAGTCCTCGCTATGGGTAGCGACGTCAAGTACCCGAACATTATCCTCATCGCCAACCAGTCGAATGGGCGGCCTGGGCACGCCCAGTCCAATACCCATTTCCGGGCAAAAGGCCCGCAGGTGGAAAGAGCTGGCAAGATCCCTGATGTGTTGGTTGGGACTCTTGGTTTGCCCATCGTAGCGCACGGCGTGCCCCGCGAGGCAGGATCCGATGCCCATCACCGGGGCATTGTCTGGCGGGCTGGTAGGTGTTTTGGCCATAAAACGCGACTCGGGACCTGGAGGTGAACGTTACCGCGGCCCATCTTGCCGTGCAACTACCAGGAGGAGGCGTTGTTGTAGTCGCGATAGGCACCCTGGATGACATGGCTTTGTTTCAACTTTTTCAGGGCAGAGCTTTCCAATTGCCGTACCCACTCACGGCTGACTGCCATCCGATCGGCAATCTCAGCTCGTGACAGCGGGGGGCCCTGGTGTAATCCCCACCGCGCTACCACCACGTCGCGTTCCGCTGGCTCCAGGCAGTCTATCTGCGACAACAGGCATCGTTGCAGCGACGCAGTTTCTGCTGCCTCTGCCGTTGGGTTGAAAGGCCCGCCGGCTATGGTGTCAATCATGGCGCCGTCATCATCGTCAAATTGGGGGGCATCCAGTGATACCCCGAAGTTGCGCAACTGCACCAGACTGCGGATTTTTTCCAGCGAGAGACCGGTGGATTCGGCGAGTTCTTCATCGGATGGCTCGTGGCCCGTGCGCGCGACAGCCTCCAACCTTTCTCGATACAGTTTGCCCACCTGCTCTTGCACATGCGTCGGATAGCGAATCATGCCGCCGGTATCGCCAACGTAGCGCCGAATCGACTGGGTGATCCAGTTGAAACAGTAAGTGCTAAACCTGAAACCCTTGTGGTGTTCGAACTTTTCCGCAGCGCGAATAAGACCGAGCGTGCCTTCCTGCACCATGTCGAGAAAATTGACACCCTTGTTACGGTTGCGACCGGCGATCGAATAGACAAGTCGCAGGTTATGCATTGTGAGCGTATCCCTGGCGTCGTTGTACTGGACCAGCAGGCCTTGCATAGTGCATGCGTGTTTATCACTGACAGTGGCTGCCTTGGTGGGCGCTGCGCCCCATTGCTGCTGCCACTGCTGCAGTGCATCCGCAACGCTGCACTGGGTGTCGATACCATGTTGGCGTAGCAGTACCGCGACCATACCCACGACCAGGCTGGCCGGGAGGTTAAGTTCCTGCAAGCGAAGCAACTGCTCCCGTTGGTGCGTCCCTTTTTTGGCCAGTGCCTGGCGAAAGGCCTCAACGC
Organism: uncultured Alteromonadaceae bacterium; assembly: GCA_964590005.1. GTDB lineage: Bacteria > Pseudomonadota > Gammaproteobacteria > Pseudomonadales > Halieaceae > CALJFL01. Next base: position 8,201 of record CAZPVJ010000072.1, read on the forward strand.
GCTCCGCCTCTTTGCCCGCTGCGAGGTAGTCGCCGACCTCTCGCCGCAGGATGAAGTGTAAGTCCCGGCTTCTAAAGGCACTGACTTCCGGCGGAGTGTGTTGGCAATGCCAGCTCCATTGCGCCAGAAAAGCGCGAGCGGCACGATCGCGAACCATTAACTGCTCCAGCTCTCGGACCGCGTGCCACTTGCTGCCATCAATTTCAGCTTCCTGGTCGGCACTTAGCAATGGATACTTGCGGGCCTCGGCGAACAATCGCTCAAGGTCTTTGTCGTCGGTTTCGGCGTTGGCGTGGTCCAACGTAGCACTCCTGTCGATGACTTCAGGGGATATACGAAGATTATCGATGGCTTGGACAAAAAACTCGCCCCGTTGTCCATATAACATCGCGACAAGGCTTGGACATCGTGGCGGGTTAGCCGATCCAGTCCGGATTTTGTCGCGTATCTTGTCCAGAACCCACCTGAGGACGAGTCGTTATGCATCAAGCTAACCTGGAACCACGCCCGTTGTACGGAATAGGAACAGTAGCGCGCCTGACCGGTCTTAAGCCGGACACACTGCGCGTTTGGGAGCGCCGCTATGGCTTGGGTGCGAGCCACAAGTCGGCGACCGGACGCAGGCAGTACACACAGGCTGATTTGGAGCATTTGCAGTTGATTGCTGCCCTGGTGAGCAGCGGCTCCAGGATTGGCGAGATAGCATCTTCGGAGCGCAAGACGCTCGAGATGCTGCTTCGTGGTCAATCCGGCGGTAACAGGGTCAACCTACCCGACAGTAAGCCGCGCGTGGTTTTCATGGGAGAGCAGTTGTGCGCCTGGTTAGACGATCACCAGGGCTGTATTGCCAACGTGGATGCACTGCTGGCACGGTTTACGCCCGGGGAGGCCGAGCCAGCCTTGTTTGAGGAGCTGGGGAAGGTCGATAGCCTCATAGTGGAATGTGCAACCTTGTCCTCCACCAGCGTGCGCCAGGTCTCTTCCGTTATCGAGCAGTTGCAACCAAGCCGTGTGCTGGTGACTTACCAGTTTGGCAATGAACGCTGGCTCAATGAACTCGAGAAGCAGGGAGTTATTTCCACCAGCTTTCCGCCGGACCCGGCTTATATTGCGTTCGAAATAGGGCGTAGCGTGGCCGAGAAGGCCACTGGGCTGGGTGAGACCAATCTCGGCGAATTAATCGTTGCGAAGCCCCGCCGATTCAAGGAATCCGAGCTCAGTGCAGCGAGGCAGCTCAAAAACACGCTGGATTGCGAGTGCCCTCGACATATTTCCGATTTGATTCGGGCCCTGGCGCACTTTGAAGAATATTCTGCCAGTTGCTCTGTGGAGAATTGGCATGATGCGGCGGTGCACGCCAGCATCTACGCCTACACCGGTCAGGCCCGTTGGTTGATGGAACGAGCGCTGGATGCCGTTCTGGAGGATCGTGGCGAGGAATTTCAGCAGGCCCTGCAAGAGGTCTCCGCAAAACAGCAGCGGGACGGGGCAAAAATTGTCGACGCGGCCTGAAAGTAACGCTGCCCAACCGCAGCGATTACCGTGTCGCGGATGTCTGCCTGATTGCCCCAATCGGCAACGCTGCGACGGTAAGCCCTGGCGCATTGAGCCTGACAGGTCGCCAGTTCAGTCTTCGGGCACTTCAGCCTGAGGGTCAGGGTTCTTCGGAGGGGGCGCGTGCACCAAGAGCTGAGGGAAAATGCCCGTGGTGCGTGCTTCGAAGGCCCACAGTAGGACCGGAGCGACCGGCGGAACCATCAGGACACTGAATTGATAACACAGCGCTACCGCCGCTGACGGGGGTACGGCGCCCAACTCGAAGAAAGTGGGACCTAACGTCAGCATGAGATCTTTCAGAGCTGTGCAGACCAATCCCACGACGACCAGTAACCACAGAATGAGGAGCCCGCGGGCGAATCTCTCTATGGGGCCCTCCATCGGTGTTGCGAAATGTAGCGCCGCATAAAAGGGAATGGAGTAGGTGAGTATTCGGGTATCCATGCGAAACGCCAGTTGGCTGCCTGCGTCCTCTATCGGCAAGAATTTACCGTTGAGTTCACCAAGGGTAGAGGCCAGGAGCATGCTTGTTCCATCGAGGGTTACCTCGCTGACCATGCCGGGAAGCCACCAGATCAGTATTTCTCCAGCCATCCAGACCACCGGTGCGGCCAGTACAGAGCCCAATGCGTGCCAGACAACGAAGCACGCTGGAATCAGCACTAATACCAGGCCAAAGAATTTACGCAGTGTGGGCTCTTTCACGCGGCAGGGAGCGCCTGTTGTCGCGAAAGGTAGCGTAGGTAAACGATAAAGACGACGAGAACGTCCAGCATGATTAACACGGGCCAGATATAGAGATGGGTCCATGTGAATAAGGCCAGGTCCCATTGGCCTAGATAGAAGAGGCTGATAATGCGCATGATATTCATAATCTGCACCGCCAGAAAGCCCAGCAAAATCGCCGTCAATTTCTGTTTCCAGGTGGCCGGGAAGGCGAGAACGCCAGCGATGAGGACGATCGTCGCCTCGACGCCGTTGCATCCGGCCTCGATAGAGACGGCGAACTGCGCAGCGGTGTGCTCTATTACCCGGCCGTAGGCAATCACGGCGTCATCGAAAGGCATTATGATGCTTGCGCTCAGGGTCGCCAGCGATGCGGTGAACGGCTGGATTGCCGCCGCCTGCACCGGATCAAGCATCTCCAGTGTGAACAGGCCGACGAGTACAACAGAAAATATGATGATAAAGCGCGACATTTTGTCCTCTAGTGCGGCGCACAGGGTAACAGAAGGGCCCGCGTCTTTTAAGCGCCAGCGGCGTGGTGAAAATGTTTGCGCCAGGCGACTTGAGCGTTAAACTGCTGGCTCTAGTGACAGGTATCCGCACCCCTCCGTCAACCGATAAAAGAGTCGCTTCAGTGTCACCACGGACAAGGATTATTGCACTCGCTGTGTCAGCGGCGATGTTTGCTTTCAGTAGCTGGATGTATGTCCAGACGGGCGATTGGGTGGCAGCAGTTTTTGCGTTAGGCAGTCTGGGATACGGCCTGTTTTTTGCGGGGTTCGCCCGCAGTGATAAATCGTAGGTAATCGTGATGACTAAACTCCTTTTCGGGTACGCTCGCTATCGTTGGCCCGCACTGTTTATCGTCTTCGCAATGGGCGTGGCCGGGTGCGCCACAGTCCTCCCCGACCTCGACCCCCCCAAGGTAAGCATTGAGAACATCCGCAGCCTGCCAGCAACGGATTCCGGCCCGCGATTTGAAATATCCCTGCGTATTGTTAACCCTAACCAGATGTCCCTGGATATTGCGGGAATCAGCTACAGCATGGATCTGCTGGGTAAAGAGGTTATCAGCGGGGTCACCAACGAGGTGCCCGTGATAGAGGGATATACGGAAGAAGTCGTTACGCTGGAGGCTGGGATCAACCTATTCGAAGTACTGCGATTAATCGGCAGCCTTGGTCGAAGCCAGGCCGACGAGCTGGACTATCGATTTGAGGCCAAGATCGACTTCAACGGATTGGTTCCGACGCAGCGCGTTGAAGAAACCGGCACGATCGCTCTCCAGTAGTTAGCCATCGAAATCCTCTGCGGTGGCATAGGACGTCTGGGTGCCACGACCGGTAACGCTGTGCGAGGCGTATCGAATCGCTCGGTTTATCGCGGTATCTATATCACCACTGACAACATAGGACTGGGCGAAACAGCCGATAAACGCGTCGCCGGCCCCGGTGGTATCCACCGCGTCCACTGAGGGCGCGGTATAGTGCCGCTTTTCGTCACTGTGAAGGTGTAGTGCCCCGCGTTCACCCAGAGTCACTATGAGGTGTTTAAGCCCCTGGTCCAGCAAGGAGTGGGCAGCCGCTTGAATGTCTTCAAGGCTGCTGACCGGCATTCCGGTGAGAATCTCGAGCTCGGTCTCATTGGGGACAAAAAAGTCACATCGACAGGCGTATTCGATGTCCAGTTCCACGTTGGCAGGTGCGGGATTCAGTAGCACAGGAATGCCAGCGGCATTGGCAAACTCTATGGTGTGATAGATGGTTTCCAATGGTATTTCGAGTTGTAGCACGATTAATTTACACCACTGAAGGTCATCAGCTGCGGCGTCGATGTCGGCGGGTAACAGGTGGTTATTGGCGCCGGGGATAATCAGGATTCTGTTATGAGATTCCCGGTCCACCATAATCGGTGCGACACCGCTGGAAACGCCCGGTACTTTGCTAACGTGGCGGGTATCAACGCCGTAGGAAGCAAGGTTGCTGATGGTATTGTCGGCAAACATGTCGTCGCCCACTTTACTCATCATCATAACGCGGCCCCCGAGCTTTGCGGCGGCGACAGCCTGATTGGCCCCCTTACCACCGCAGCCCATTGCGAAATCGTCGGCCAATAGTGTTTCACCGGTCTTCGGCATTTCGTTGATGTAGGCGATGAGGTCAACCATGTTGGAGCCGATGACAGCGATATCCATGTAATTTCCCTGGTGGAGGCGTTTATACTCAGAGAGTATAGCCATAAGCTCGCGACTTCGCGTACGGTACACCTATGAAAGCAGAATCACTTGAACCCGCCGCCCTTGCAGCTTACATCGACCACACGCTGTTGAAGCCCGAGGCGACAGTGGAGGAAATTGGATTGCTCTGTGATGAGGCCGTTGAACATGGCTTCAAAGCGGTCTGCGTTAATTCGGTTTATACGGAGTTTGCCGCTAATCGACTGAGAGGCAGTACGGTGCTTGTTTGCACGGTGGTCGGTTTTCCCCTGGGCGCTATGCTGTCGGCAGCCAAGGCAGCGGAAACACGGCTTGCAGTGGCCTCTGGGGCGCAGGAAATTGACATGGTGATCGCCATAGGCGCGGTGAAAGCGGGGGACTGGCAAGCGGTTCGCAGTGATGTCGAGGCTGTTAAGGAAGCCTGCGGCGGCGTGCCGCTGAAGGTGATCTTCGAGACCTGCCTGTTGAGTGACCCGGAGATTAGTCAATTGAGTCGTTTATGTGCGGAGCTGAAAACGGCCTTTGTCAAAACCTCCACGGGATTCAGTACAGGGGGAGCCACTTTGGAGACGGTTGCACTTATGCGCCGAGAGGTTGGGGCAGACGTGGGAGTCAAGGCATCGGGCGGCATTCGCGATTACCGGTCGGCACTGGCAATGATTGACGCCGGCGCTACGCGCCTCGGGACGAGCTCCGGTGTCGCTATTGTAAGCGGAGCGGCCGACAGCGAGAGTGGCTACTGAGCTAGCCGAAGACCGTTTGCGCAAAAATGGCGAGGATGACGATAGGGCACACATAGCGGACGTAGCTAGGCCATATCTTCCAAAAGAGCCCCTGTTCGACGTCGGGGTTGCCTTTGCGCAATTCCTGCAGTATCGCATCCCTGTGCCAAATCCAACCGGCGTACAGGCAGAACATGAAGCCCAGTATTGGCTGGCTGTAGCGAGTCGTGAGAGCCACGACAAAACCAAACAACTGATCAAAGTTCAGCAAGATAGTGCCGCTGATCGCCGCAATCGCCAAGCCGATAACGATCACGGAGCGCTTCCTGTCCACGCCGTGCTCTTCGATAGCATAAGCCACCGGGACTTCCAGAATTGAAATGGAGGAGGTCAGCGCGGCAATGCTCATCAGGAAGAAAAACATAAAGGAGACCACGGTACCGGCCAGCCCCATCGTGTTGAACAGCTCGGGTAGCACCGCGAAAATCAAGGTGTCTTCGGAAATCAATGCACCGCTGGCGGTGAAGATTTCCACGCCGTTATGCAGGGCCACGTACATGGCGGGGAGAACGAGGAAGCCAGCAGTGACAGCAATAGATATGTCAATCAGGGTGACCATCCCGCCCACCAGCGGTAAGTTTTCGGAGTCATTGATATAAGAGCCATACACGAGCATCGTACCGACCCCGAGCGACAGCGAGAAGAATGCTGACCCCAGTGCGCTGAGTATGAGTGAAGGTGACATCGCGCGTTCAAAGTCGGGCAGCAGGTACACTTTCAGCCCCTCCATGGCGCCATCCAGAGTCATCACATAAACCACTAGCAGCAACAGTGCGGCGAGCAATAATGGCATGAGGCGAGCCGACCACCGCTCGATGCCCTTTTGAACGCCCTCGGAAATAATGCCAACCGTCAGTGCCATGAAGAGCAGCATAAACACCGCGTTGCGAACGAAATCGAACTCGGTCAGCCACGCAGCCACAGACTCAAGTCCCAATATCGGCGCGAGGGAGGCCAGGCAGTGGGCTATCATCCAGCCGGCAACAATGGCGTAGAAGCTGAGTATCAGGCTTGCAACGATGAAGCCGATAATACCGGTTGTTGCACCGATGCGACGCGTTGCTGGTCCACTGGCCACCTGTTTCAAGGCATTAACAGCGTTGGAGTGTGCGTGTCTGCCGATAATGAGTTCGGCCATCAGGGCAGGGTAGGCGAGGGTGAAAGCCAGGACCAGGTAAACGAGTAGAAAGGCCGCCCCACCATTACTCGCCGCCTGGGTTGGAAAACCCCATATATTGCCCAGGCCAACAGCGCTACCAGCGGCCGCCATAATAAAACCAAATCGTGAGCTGAATTCACCGCGGGAGGCAGCCATGCATTCGTCCGAAAATTGTTGTTATTGGCAGGAGTGTAGCACGAAGTACCGGTGTGCTTGGTTGCTCAGGCGGCACAGGGGCGCGTTTGTTTGCGAGTGGACTTCTCTACACCGAACATCCGCATTGTCAGCTTGGGTATCAACATCAGAGCCTCGGCGTAGGCGTCGGCAGTCGCCTTTATTGGTGAGGTGATAACCCTTGGTTTATCCAGGCTGCCGCGCAGGGTTACTGAGGAGGGGATTTGGAGGCGTCGTGACTTTGAGCGGGGTTCAATGGTTGCATCGATGCGCTCCCTGGGCAGGTCCAGGGACACTGTGCCGGTTGCCACCATGCGTTCTGTTTCGATAAACAGGTTCTTGCTACTTGCCACTCCGCCCGCAATGTTGAACTGCGCCATGGTGCAATCGATGTGTGTCGACTTTTCCAGTGCGGCGCCGGAATACACCCACTCTAGTACGCTCGTAGCCAGTACATCGTAAGCGGCGCCTTCAATAACTGCGTCTTCCAGCGCAATCGCCAGGCTGCCATCCAGTGTTTGTTTAAGCTGCTCCGCCTCCGTGCCGCGCGCTACGAGACCGCCCCGGAACGAGACTACTCCGTCGACATTGGTATCAATACCCAGGTCAGTCGCGAGTTTATTCAGTGGTAGCGTGAGCCCCTCACCGGCAAGACTTATCGCTATAGGCTCCGGGTTCAGGTCGATGATCCCTCGCACTTCGGCTCTGCCAGACGCGTAATCCACGTTGAGCTTGCGCAGCGTGTAGCGCCCCTGTTCTCCCGTTGTATGGATCTCAAGCCTGTCTATATCAATGTTTTCTCCAGAGATGCCGTCGATGTTCAGTTCCAGGTCTGTCGGGTACGGAGGTACACGCTCCAGTAACCGGCGCGGCCGGGCGCCTTCAGCTATGGGGTCCAGTTGAGCGGCAGGGCGGTAGCCTTGTTCGGCGGCGGTGTCTGCCTGTAGGCCCAGGTCTTTGAGAGATAGATGCGGCGAATCAGCCCGTGCCGATAACGAGGTGATTGAGGTCCCATCATGTCCTATCCTGGTTTCTCCGACGATCCTTGATCGACCAAGCGTCGCCTGGGTTTCGATGCTCAACACTCCGGGTTGCGTGTTTAATTGCAAGGATCCCCGCGTGGGCTCTATAGCCAGGCCGGTTGCTGCCTGGAGTATCGCCGATTCATTAATCGCAAATTCGCTGCGAATATCGCCGGTGGTGAAGCCTGTTAGGTCGTCCAACTGGCCCGACAGTGAGAGCTCAATAGCGTCACTGCCTTTATTGGCAAGTATAATATCTGAAAGTGACCATCTGCCCGCCGGATTGGTCACCATGAACCGCCCCGAGAGACGACCCAGCGGTCGTGGATAATGGAAGTCTTTTAACAGAGTCGCCAGGGCGTTACGCGTATCCACACCGGAAAACTGGGTTGTGATCCGGGTGCCCTCCAGGCCAATGAGGTGATCGATGTCTCCTCGAATGGAGACGTTGAGGTTTTCTCCCGTGACATTCGCCGTCAAATCTTCCAGCGCAAACTGGTTGTTACGCTGTTTTAGTGTTGAAGTGGCTGATATTGGGCCAAGTGATATAAACGCTCTTTCGAAATACTGTGACAGGGCACTGGTATCGGAGAGTGTCAGGCTTAGTTGTCCGCCAAACTCACTAAACTTTGGCTCCTCGATTCCTTGCACTCGCATACCAACATTTTCCAGGCGGGCATCCAGGTCGCTGGAGGAGGCCCGGATTACACCTTCTGTGAACAGCAGGTTGCCGCCTGCGCCGCTGATCAATGCGCTGGCGCTTGCCTGATGATAATGGGGGATATTCAGGTTAAACCACTTGGCTAAAATCGCAGTGTCGTCGGTCGAAGCGTTAATGTTCAGCGCTATACCCGAGACCTGCGTGAGGTCGAAGGGCGGTGTCAGGTCTATGTCGGCAATATTGCCCGCGACTTTGAACTCGACGGTGCTTGGCGCCCCAAACTCTACAATTAAATCGTCCAGCGTAATGCCAAGTCGGGTGCCAGACAGGCGCGCGGAGCCATACCAGGGTCCAGTTTCATAAGGCTGCTTGCCAATCCATTGCTCAATACTTGCAAGGTCAGGTCCGCTGATGTCTATTGCGATGCGGTTTTCTTCATACGCATTACCTTCGATAACCTCACCCAGGGACACGCTGCCAGACATATTAATGGCGAGCCCCTCGTCATTGCGCGTAATGACCACGAATTCATCCACGAAAGGAGCCGCCATCGTGCCGGAGAGTTTTACGCTGGCTTGGGCGGTACCGAAAACCGAGAGGTCAATGCCAGCGACTTCCCTCAGCTGTTCAACTGAGGTCACTGTCCCGGAGGCGACCAGGGAAATGTCTGCTTGTTGCCCCCGTGTCTGGGTGATCTCTCCCGCAGCTTCGAAGCCATAGGTCGGCATATTGTCGATAATGACTCGTTCCGCTGATAGCGTGTATTGCTCCAGATTACCGGTAAGTCTGCCCTGGAGTTCCAGAGAGCCGTCCAGTATGTCGGCGGCGCCTTCAAAGCCATCCAGAAAATTCTCTATGCGCTTGTAATCGGTATCCACGGCTAGGTCATAGCGCAGATCGTTGGCATCTGCCTGGACTTCGCCGTCAAGGATAAGGAGGCTCTCACTTTCGGGGGCTACAATCTGCCCACTGATTCCAAGGCCGGTAAATTGCGCCTCGCCCCTGAGGCCGAGCAAAGCGAGATCAAGTAGCAGAGGCTCGCCCTCATAGTCGGCCGCCGCCTTGATCAGAAAACCGGCCTGCTCTGTTCTCTCGCCGAGTACGCCTTTTAGAGGAAAGATCCAGACATTCTCGTTCTCTGAAATCAGGTGTACAGAATCGATGGCGAGCTCATTGGGTACCCAGCGAGCATTTTTCAACCAACCAGCCGGAGACGGATCCCGCTCTTCCGCTCTATTTGATGTGTATATCATGACCGCTGAAGCGGAGAGGGCCGTATTGGCCAGGTTACGAGCTAACAGGTCGCCGACAGTGGATGAGGCCTCAAAATCCAGCACCGATACGAGGGCAGGGCCGTCTACCCCCGCGTGATAGAGGTGTATTTGCCTGGCCCTGGCTTCGCCGGCGAGCAGGTCCAGATGAGGTTCAACAAGCTCTAGCTCCAGGTCCGTGAATGTGTCTACGGCCCAATCCAGGCTGGCCAGTGCCAGTCGCTCGGAGCGCAGCACAAGCGTCAGACAGACGATGATGACAATGAAAGTGGCGACTACGATAGAGGCAGTGCGCATAAGAATTTACAATGGGCGGTCATTGTAAAAAGTGTAGCACGCTGTGTGTGTCCAATGGCCCGAAAGCCCTGTGCCAAAGCTCGAATGATCTATGTTATTATCGCGCCGCCGTCATGCCTGACGGCTTCGATTAACCGCCCGGGTGGTGAAATTGGTAGACACAGGAGACTTAAAATCTCCCGACTATTGCATTCGTGCCGGTTCGATTCCGGGCCCGGGCACCACTCGCATCAGCGCTGTTTATCTGCTCTTTCTTCGGCTAGCTGCACTTCAATTCCGAAAATACGATCAGTCATTCTGGAGCAAGAGCCGGGTGGAGCCTATCGCGCCAAGTCGTTCGCCTCGTTTATGGTTCCCTGCAGAGGGAAGTAATCGTAGCGCTGGGTACCAACACTGGCCTCGAGTAACAGGCCACCCCTGACCTGGACAAACAGTGCGACTTCCGGGTGGTATGACGGCGCTGCCGAATAGCCGCCGACAACATGTGCCACGTTGGCCTGTCCCGTAAATTCAAAGCTGCCCTTCTTGAAATTTCGCAGTGCCTTCTCCGTTTTGAAAAACAGGATGGTGCGATAAACCTGTGCTCCCAAGTCAGCGCCGGCGAAAAATTCAAATAGAGTCACCCGTCCTACCGCATCGCCGTCTTCCAGCAGCCAGCCGCTTCCGTACGCACCGCCAAAACCGGTGCCCGCACGGAATGATCCGGGAAACACAGCGTAGGCCAGCGCTTCATCGAAGAATGGCGCCAGCAATTGTTCCTTACGAAACTCCGCCAGCGTATCGTCGACGGACAATCGCTCAGCGTCATCGTAAACGACTGGCTGCCAGACACACGCCGTCAACAGCGCCACCATCGACACTACTGTCATACGAAAACGAGTCATCGCTTGCACTCCAGGTGACCGGTGAGCACATCGGAGCCACCGGACACGTTGCCTAGAATATCAACCTGGCCGAAAATGCCCGAGCGATGAACCAGTGTCAGGCCGGCGTAGCAGTCCTGCCACCAACCCTTGTTGCCAAAGGCATTGCGTAGCGGAAAATCGACCTGGGCTTCAAGATAGTTCAGGAAGTGGGACGTATTTTCGTCTCGCTTGGCCTGCTTTATCTGTTCGACGATGGGCACCTTGTCAGCATACGAGAAGCCGTAACCAAAGCCGTAGCGGAACAGCTCACGATTGGTCCATGGTGAGTAGCCGGTACCCATCGCCATCACGTAGGCGTTGATCTCGAAGAAATCGTCCTGTTCGTCGTCTTCAAGACGGCGGTTAATAGACACCTTTCCCCAGAAGTCTGACCGCCTGCCATCCAATATCAACTTGCCCAGAGTGAGACCCACGAGATTGGTGTCGACGTCGTCACTCTTTTGCACATAGCCTCGGTGAACCTTGTGGAAGGTTTCCTCGGCGGTATAACCGTAGTTGACCCGCCAGCTCCACTCGCCGGTGCGTTCAGGGTTTCGACGCGACGCCATCGCTTCGTCGAAAACGTTACCGAAGCCGTACGCAAACCCAACCATAGCCGAGTGAATGTAGTCCTCGTCTACCAGTGGGCTACTGGTGGCCTCATCACCGAGTCGGTCGTAGGCAAAATTGGCGAATACCCTCATGCGCTTGGACCACGCGTAGGATGCGTTGAAGCCTGCTCGCCAGAAATTACTCGAGCCCGGCGAGTAAACCGGCAGGTCATCACGAGACTCCACCTCCGATACGCCGTAGTAGTAGCTGACCAGGTCAGCGTCCTGGTACAGATAGCTGACGAAGGGTGAGAATGTCCACTTGCCTCGGTTCCAGGTGTAGCGATAGCTAAAGTCCAGTTCCTCGCCGTTGTGCTTATCGATGGTGTCGGTTACCCACGACAGGGAGACCTCGCCCCAGTCATCTGTGTAACCTACCTCGAGGCCACCATCCAATGATTGCTCTCGATCCTCGACGGTACGGAAGAAGTCGCGCTTGTCCGCTTCCAGTCGGTCGAAACGGTAGTCCAGTATGGCATCCAGGCGAAAGCCGTTCCTGTCCAGAAGGTGTACGCCGGCCGTGCTTCCGCGCGCGAACAGGAACTTGCCCTCATAATAATAGAACGGCATCAAATCGTATTCGTTGTCATTCTCGATACTTCCGATGTCCTGGATGCCGCGGTAGGGGCTGTCTCCCCAGCGCCAGCCCATGCCCAGGCCGACGGTACCCGTACGGATGCCGTCTGCTCGGATTTCGGTGACCGGGTTTCCGGCATGTACAGTGGCAGCGGCCCACAAGCCTGCGAGGAGCGCGGTCGCAGCACGCGGATTTGCCAGAAATATACTCATGTGAACAAGCGTTTTATGATCGGCCTTTGCTGGTCGGGCTACCGGTATCAGTGATAAGCCCTATCAAAGTCGTCTGCTTCGGGTTTTTTGGCTTCGGATCCGGCCCGGGGGCAACGCTGACGCTACCCCCCACCCGATGCTGAATAAATCAGTTCACCCTCCTTGTAGGTTGCCAGTACACGAATGTCTTTGATGGCCATCGGATCAACCGTTAAAGGATTACCATCCAGAATCACAAGATCGGCCAGTTTGCCCTCGCTGATCGAGCCTTTACTGTCCTCTTCGCCGTATTGCCAGGCACCCCCGAGGGTCACTGCATGCAAGGCCTGTTCAGGGCTGATTCGCTGGTCTGGCCCGATAACCTCGCCAGATCGAGATATCCGGTTTACGGCTGACCAGACGGTGAAGAGCTGATCTAACGGCGTGACGATGTAATCGTTATGGTTAGTGAAATGGATACCCAGGTCCAACGCCGATTTGAGGGGGCTCAGAAAGTCTGCCCTGGCCTCGCCGAGGTTCTCCCGGTGGACATCGCCCCAAAAAAAGGCGTGATTGGTGAAGAATGAGGGGACCATGCCAAACTGCGCATAAGCCTCCAATTGATCCTGCCTAACGAACTGCGAGTGGATTATCACAGTGCGAGAATCTTCTCCCGCCTGCTCCTGATATTTTTTGTGCGAATTCAATAGCAGGTCTATTGCTGCATCAGCATTGGCGTGTACAAACGCCTGCATATCGGCCTGGTAGACCATCTCTAAAAGTTGATCCATCTGCTCTTGCGGCACAATCGGCTCGCCTCGCCAGTTCTCTTCTCCACCGGGGCCGCCGGTAAGATAGGGTTCGCTAAAGAAGGCCGTCTTACCCTGCGGGGATCCGTCCGCCACGATCTTTATTCCGCCGAGCTTCAGCCGGCCGTTATAGTCCTGGTAGTCTGCTTTTTGTGCAATAAAGTCCGCCACCTCGCCGAAACCCCCGAGCGCGACAAGATCAATGAAAAAGTCATTACGGGCGGCCACCTCTTTGTACAGTTCAAATTCTTCAAGGCTGGAAGCACCATCCTGGGCGGTTGTTATGCCCATCGATGCATACATTTCCTGGGCCAGTCTTACACCCTGAAAGCGGGCATCTCCCTCGAGCTTGGGCATCGCCGCTATAGCCTCGAACCAGGCAGTTTCCATAATCAGGCCTAATGGCTCATTACTGTTATCACGCCGGACGATAACTCCGCCAGCTGGTGTGGCCGTGCTGGAGTCGTAGCCGATCAACTCGAATGCCTTGCTATTGAGTACACCACCGTGGAAGGACACGTGTATGGCGATTACCGGTGTATCCGGGAAGGCCGCATCAAGGTCGTCACGCGTCATTTGGCGTGCATCAGAGAGGGTGTCCGCGTCATAGCCATAGCCCACAACCCATTCCCCGACAGGGGATGCATTGCGCGCCTGTTGGGCTACCAGTTCAGCGACAACGTCGGCGATGGAAGTGACCTTACCCACCGGGGCGCCGGATAAATTGGCCCAGTTGGCGGCGTTTACGGCCATGGAGAAATGGCTGTGCCCATCGACAAAGCCCGGCACCAGTGTGTTTCCCCGGAGATCGATAATTTCGGTGTCGGCGTTTTTTAGCTGCTCGACGTCGGCCTGGCTGCCTACAGCCAGGATTTTGCCCTCGTGTATGGCAACAGCCTGGGCATTCCTCTGTGCCGTATCCATCGTTACGATCGGCCCGCCTACAAATATTTGCTGCGCGTAGTTCTGTGGTGTCGTTTCGGGGGCAGGCGATACTGTGGGACCGCTATCGCGACTGCAGCCCACGAGAGCCAGCGAGATAAAAAGCGTAACAATAAATTGGACAGGTTTGGCGCATCGAATCACGGTGTATTCCCTCACTGTACTGTTGAATGGGCAGGGGTTGCATAATAAGGCGCACTGCGCCCGAATGCTATTTACCCACGAGACATTTCTCAAAGCTGGTCTATGCTTCCTACTGTCTAATTTCTAACAACAGGAGGCCCCATGCCTGGCGCACTCGATGGCATTAAAATTCTAGATCTTACTGCGATGATAACCGGCCCGATGGCGACCATGATCCTGGCTGACCAGGGGGCAGAGGTGATCAAGGTCGAGCCCCCGGGTATTGGTGATGTAATGCGATATCTGGGTTCCGGCAGCCGCGGCATGTCAGCGATGTACGCCTCCTGCAATCGTAACAAGCGCTCGATCGTGTTGAACCTGGCCTCCGATGAAGCTAAAGAGATCGTGCACGAGTTGGCCGCCGAGGCTGACGTGTTCGTGCAGAATTTTCGGCCGGGTGTTATCGAGCGGCTGGGCATGGGAGAAGAGGTGCTCAGGGCCAAGCACCCCGAACTGGTTTACGTATCGCTAAATGCCTTCGGGGAAGAGGGGCCCTATTCGAAGCGGCCTGCGTTTGACCACATCCTGCAGGGTATGGTGGGCGCCGCCTATGTCCAGAGTCCTGAGGAGCCCGAGTATATGCGACAGTTATGGGTCGATAAGGTGACAGCCGTTACTGCCTCCCAGGCGATAACAGCGGCATTGTTTGCAAGAGAGCGGGGCGCCGGAGGGCAGCACCTGAAAATGTCGATGCTCGATGTGGGGCTATCTTTTCTCTGGCCGGACGGGCACTCCAGCACCATGTTACTGGAGGATGATGCAGCACACTTGCCCCCGATCGCGGATACCTTCCAGCCGACACCCACCAAGGATGGCGCGATTACCGTTGTCGCGGTAACCGATGACCAGAGAAACCGGATGCTGGAGGCGCTGGGTCAGACCGCCATGCTTTCCGATCCGCGCTTTCAGTCTACCGAATCGATACTCGCCAACCTTGGAGAGTATCGTATCGAAATCGACAAGGCCTGCAGACAGTTCACCTCCAACGAGCTTTTGGATCTGCTGGTTAAAGCCGATGTGCCTTGCGGAGAGATTCTCAGGCCCGAGGATATTCCCGGGTCTGATGCAGTGACCGCTCGGGATGTTTTGATCGAAACTGAACACCCGGTAATGGGGCGCATTCGTGAACCCCGTCCACCGGCTCGTTTCACCGATACACCTTCCGATTTGCGCAGGCCGGCGCCAGCGCTGGGTCAGCACACCGACGAGGTTCTCACTGGCCTGGGGCGAGATACTGCGGCTATCGAAAAACTGCGCTCGGCCGGGGCTATTGGTTGATTGCGCCAGGGTTCTTTAACGCCCAGCCCAGGAGCCTTCATTGACTGAAAAATTGGATCCAGTCACTTATCTGGATGGCGGCTTTGGCAGCTTTGCGGCTTTGCTCAACGCACATGCGCTCAACCAACCGGAGCGCATAGCGCTTTACGAGGGTGAGGATCAGCTCACCTGGGCGCAGGCCATGTCCCGGGTTAATCGCATCGCCGCGCAGCTGCAGGCCGAGGGGCTTGCGCCAGGTCAGGCTGTATCCATACTGGGTACGACTACAGTTAACTATGCTCTCGTTTACCTGGGTGCCATTGTCGCTGGAGGGTGTGCAGCGCCTCTGACCACTTCAGCCACGCCGGCACAGTTGGCGGCAATGATGGCAGACAGCGGTGCGGCCCACCTTTTTCTCGACAGGGCCAAGCGGGTAGAGCTGCTGGCCAGCGGTATTGAGCTGCCGGTCCTGAAGCACATTATGCTCGATGAGGGGATGGAAGGCGCACCGGCACTTGCTGATTGGCTGCCCGCTACTGACGCTGAGCCGGTCAGTGTAGAGGTGGCTACTGGCTCACCCTTCAATATCATTTATTCCAGCGGTACCACCGGGACCCCCAAAGGTATAGTGCACAGTCACCAGATGCGCTGGTACCAGATGTCGGTTGGAGAGAATACGGGCTATGGCAAGCCCGGTCAGCTGTCGCTGCTGTCAACGCCACTTTACTCCAATACAACGCTGGCGATGTTCCTGCCAACGATGGCCTATGGTGGCACGGCCGCGTTGATGCGGAAGTTCGATTGTGGGCAATGGTTAAAGCTTGCTCAGGACCTGTCTGCCACGCACACCATGCTCGTGCCGGTGCAATACCAGCGATTAATGGATTACGAGACCTTTGAGGATTATGACCTCAACAGTCTGCGCTATAAGGCTTGTACCAGCGCTCCTTTTTCCGCTGAGCTTAAGGCAGAGGTGTTGAAGCGGATGCCTGGCGCTCTGGTCGAGGCTTATTCAATGACCGAGGGTGGCGTGGTTTGTATTCTACTGGCCCACCTGCATCCGGATAAACTACATACAGTGGGTGTACCCTGGGCGGGCAGCGAGGTCATCACTATCGACGAAAACCTCCAGCGGCTCCCACCGGGCGAGATGGGTGAACTTGTAGGCAGGTCCCGTACCATGATGTCAGGCTACAAGAATCAACCAGAGAAGACCGAAGAGGCCAGCTGGTACGACGAGAACGGCGACCGCTGGCAGCGCATGGGTGATATTGGGCAAGTGGATAAAGATGGCTTTGTCACCCTGATGGGGCGCAGTAAGGATATGATTATTTCCGGGGGGTTCAATATCTACCCGAAAGACCTCGAGGAAGTGCTGCTGCGACAGCCTGGTGTTGTCGACGCGGCGGTTATCGGCATTCCCTCGCGGCGCTGGGGCGAAACGCCCCTGGGATTCGTTGTGATGCGTGAGGACGACGCCATGAGCCTGGATGAGCTGCTGTCTCTGGCCAACAGTGAGCTGGGTAAAACCCAGCGTCTCTCGGCATTACGAAAAATTACAGAGCTACCGCGCAGTCATATTGGAAAGATCCTCAAGACTGAGCTGCGCGAGCTGGCCAAAAGTAACGAGTAACCTGGAGTCAGCGCATGTCCCGCCTTATTTTGACCTCACTGCTTATTACCAGTCTCGTATCGTCTCCAGCGCGCGCTAGCTCGCTGGAAGATGAGGCGCAAACATGGCTACAGGCGTTTTTGAAGGTGGATACAGTTAATCCGCCGGGCAATGAATCGCGAGCCGTGGATTTTTATGGCGCCATTTTCGACGAAGAAGGCATTGAGTGGCATTCTGCGGAGAGCGCGCCCGGTCGCGGTAATATCTGGGCACGCATCGAAGGGGGTGATAAGCCAGCCCTGATTCTTCTACAACACACTGACGTGGTGCCGGGTAATCCCAGGTTCTGGTCTGCGGATATTCTGTCTGGAGAGGCCCGGGATGGTTACATCTGGGGCCGCGGCGCACTGGACATGAAAGGAATTGGTATTGCTCACCTCGCAGCCTTTCTGGAACTGCACCGCTCCGGACAGCAATTGAACAGGGACGTGGTGTTTCTCGCTGCCGCAGATGAGGAAGCCGGAGGCAACTTTGGTGTTGGCTGGCTCATTGAGCATCACCCCGAGATATTTGCCGGGGCAGGGTTATTGCTCAACGAGGGCGGAGGCGGTGTGCTGAGGGAGGGGCGAGCCTCATTTGGTGTTGAAGTCACCCAAAAAGTCCCTGTCTGGATCCGCGTGTCTGCCGTTGGGGCGCCGGGTCACGGGTCTATGCCGGGGCCCAGCAGTTCGGTCACCCGGGTTGTCAAGGCGATGAACCTTCTGCACGAAAATCCGTTTCCACCAAGAATCATTCCCGCCGTCCAGGCGATGTTTGGAGCCATGGCCAACGATATGCCTGCGGAGCAGTCAGCCGCCTTTCGTAATATCACTCTGTCGGTGCAAAACCCGGATTTCGTCCGCCAGCTACAGGACGGTTCACCGCAGTTGCACAGCCTAATTCGCGATACCTGCAGTGTTACGCGGCTGCAGGGGTCAGCCAAAATCAATGTGATTCCCGCCGAGGCCTGGGCTGAAATCGACTGCAGAATATTGCCCGATCGACCAGTGAAGGAGTTCGTTGTCGAATTTGAGGAAGTTATTGCCAGCGCCGATGTTGAAGTTGAAATTCTGATGGCGTTTTCACCGGCGATATCTTCTATTGGTACCGAGGTGTATTCGGCAATCGAGGACTTCGCTGCCGAATTCTACCCTGACGCACAGGTTATGCCTGCTGTGCTGGGCGGTTTTACCGATAGTCATTTTACCCGCGATATAGGCATCGAAAGCTACGGGTTTAGTCCTTTCATCATTGACGCCGATGAGGTCCGCCGGATACATGGCAACGATGAGCGGATAAGTATTGACGCTTTCAGACAAGGTATTATCGATATGATAGCGATCACGAAACTGGTTGTTTTTGACGATTAATCGAATCTGGACTAGTTTTCTCTCGGCTCAGTGAAGCCTTGAATCATACTGTATCGACACCCGGTCACTGGTAGCCTGGCATGACGTGGCCGGCGTTGACACTCGCGAACCCGCTGGCCAGGGCAAGGTCTTCGCGTCATACATGGAGCTTTATTATGGCTGAATCACTCTATGAGAGACTTGGCGGCACCGACGGCATCACCCAGATAGCGAGTGATCTGGTTGATATTCATCTCGCCAATCCACGCATCGCGCCTCGCTACGCAAACAGTGACGTTGATAAGGTGAAACACGGTGCGGCCACTTTTTTCATATCCGGCACAGGGGGACCCCAGGTATACGAAGGGGAGGACATGCTTGCGACGCACAGAGGTATGAATATTGATTCGGGTGAATTCCTTGCTGTTCTCGATGACGCGATGGCAGCGCTGGAGAAAAATGGCATTGGACAGCGCGAAAAAGAAGAAGTCCTGTATATTTTCTATAGCATGAAATCGGATATTGTTTTCGTCTGAACAGGCGGGTAAACGCGAGAGTGGCCCATCTGCCAGAAAACCCAGTTGTTTGAATCCAGGGTATTAGCCGCCGCCCGGTCTGCTGTTCGGGTATGATGGTCCGATGACCGATCGCACTTATACCAAACGCAGGTTTCCCTGGCGAACAGCGGGAGCGCTGTTCTTCTTTTTTGGCGCATTGTTGGGTTTCAGCAGTGGCGTCTCTGTGTCGGAGCGACCTGAGGTTGGCTCCTCGAACCTGCTGATTCACGCCTATTACAGCCTCAGCCTTTTCGTTGTCGGCGGTGTTGATTTGGGCACACCCTTCGGCGGGAGTTATTGGGGGAGGGCGCTGGTTTGGATTTCCTACTTCGGTGCACCGATCCTGGCCGCCTCGACCCTGATTGAGGCCCTCTTAAGGGCCATTGCCCCCCAAAGCTGGCACCTGCGCCGACTCAAGGACCACGTCATCGTCGTCGGCGGCGGCGAGCTGTCTCTAAGCTACCTGAGGGTGTTGCGTCGACATCACCCTCGAGTGCCTGTCGTTGTCGTATGCCGACATGAGATGGATCAGTCGTCGCAGGACGAATTCCAACAGGGTTTCGGCGCGCTGGTTGTGACCGGTGATATCACCCATGAGTTTTTCCTGCGCCAACTGCGGGTGGAATACTCTCGCAAGATATTGTTGCTGTCTGACAACAGCCTGCGAAGTTACGAGGCGGGCAGCATCCTGATTAATCTTGTCCCGGGTATCGGCTCTCGGGTCGTCATACACTGTGCCCGCCTGCGCTTTATGCGCGCGATGGAAAACACGCGTGTGGCCAAGGCCTGCGAAACATTCAATACCTATCACCTTGCCGCATCTGGATTGGTGAGAAGCCAGATGATTGACCACTTCCGGCACACAGAACCAAAAGACGTGGTAATTATCGCCGGTTTTGGGCGCTTCGGGCAGACGATTCTGGAGGAGTTACAGCGCAATGCCATCGATGAACTCGCCACTGTGATAATCATAGAGAAGGACGCGCATCGTCGAGTCCTGGTTGCCGAAGAACAGATGGCTTTCGAGGGGGGTTACCAGCGTCGGGTATACGAAGGGGATATCTCCAACCCGGAGGTATGGGAAAAGGTGGAGGCTGACGTCGAAGGGCAGGGCAGTAACTGTGTTTTTGTGCTGGGTACCGGGGGAGAGGAGGACAACCTCCGGGCAGCGCTTTGGTTGCGCGACAAGTATCAGCAGGCCATGGTCATTAGCCGCACCAGCAAAAACTCCCGGTTTGCCGCTGAGGTAGGGGCTGAGCAAAGCATCATCAGTATCAGCATTAATCAGCTGGTCGAGGAAAATATCCCCGGCCACTGGATAGAGACGGCCTGAACGAGCGGCAGTTGGTTTTTGTTTGGCGGCGCTGTTATTCTTCGTTGCCTCTTGTGGCGCTAATACGAGGATCAGGTTTGAAGCAGGCATTGATCAATATGCTGACCATGCAGGACAGCATGAACACGCGGGTTCACCCGCAGTGGATCGACCAGAATTTTGAATGGTACAGGGCCATTTGGCTGGAATGCGGCGAATTGATTGACCACTATGGTTACAAGTGGTGGAAGAAGCAGGTGCCCGATTTGCCACAGGTGCAGCTGGAGGTTATCGATATCTGGCATTTTGGCCTGTCGGCGCTCTTCAGTCCCGAAAAATCGATCGAAGATCTCGCTTCTGCCATAGCAACCGAACTGGAGGCTTACAGCCCCAGCGGCGCTGGTGTGAGAGAGGCCACCGAGGCACTGGCCTTGCACTCGCTGCAAACGCAGAGTTTCTCACCCTCCCGCTTCTGGGATTTGATGCTGGCCTCAGAGTTGGACTTTGATTCCCTGTACACCGCCTACGTGGGTAAGAATGTGTTGAATTTCTTCCGCCAGGATAACGGTTACAAGGACGGAACCTACCGCAAGACCTGGGCCGGACGGGAAGACAACGAACACCTGGTTGATCTCGTCGCCGAGCTCGATCACGAGGCCGAGGATTTTGCCGACCAGGTTTACGCCGCGCTTGAACAGCGTTATGGAGAGGTTGCCCTCGCGGGTTGACCAATGGCGCAGGACGAATCACGTCTATCCACATCGGCGCTTGCGAAAAAGCTGTCGATACCCTCGCAACAACTCTTTGCCACCCTCAAGGATTATGGTTGGATTGAACGCCACGGAGATGCCTGGGTGCTGACCCCGAAAGGGGAGTTCGAGGGTGGTCAGTACCAGGAGAGCCGCCGCTATGGCCGCTATATCGTCTGGCCGCAATCTGTGGAGCATCACGCGCTGGTCAGCGCCATAGAGAGCAGCCAGCGCATAACGGCCGCCGGTATGCGTCGCTATTACCCCAAGCTGCACCCCCGGCAGATAAACCGGGCGCTGGCGGAACTGGGGCTCCAGCACCACAGTATCGTCGGTTGGGAGTTAACAGCGCTTGGCAAGACCCTGGGCGGACAGCAGCAGGAAAGTGAGAATACCGGGGCGCTCTATGTCACCTGGCCCCACGAGATAATCGATCATCCGGTGGTGCATCGTGAATTGACCGAGCAGTCAGACCAGTTGGCCCTGACCGAGTCGGCACCGAAAGAGGGAGAGCCAGATCTGTTTGATACCAGTGCAGTCGCGCCGCAGGTCCTGTCGGGTATCGATGGTCATCGCCTCAAGAATACGCTGGAGATGCGGGTGTGCAATTGGTTGTACCTGGCGCAACTCGCCCATGCTTATCAGCGAGCCTTGCCCTGCGAAGAGTTGGTTAGAGCCGACTTTTACGTTCCCTCCGGGCAGGTGTATATCGATTGCTGGGAGGCTGAAGTGCCGGCCTCGGACCTCAGCGATAAGCTCAACAAGCGTGAGGTTTATAAAGCGCTGGGGCTACGCAATATCGAGGTCAATGCCTCAGACGTGGAAAAGCTGGATGAAGTGCTTGGTCGGGGTTTGATGGCTTTTGGTATTCGTTACTGAGCTGCGGGCAGGGCGTTGATCGCGCTTGCCAGTTCAAAGTCGCGATGACTGATACCGCCGGCGTCGTGGGTGGTCAGGTTGATAGTGACTCGTCCGTAGACGTTCGACCATTCCGGGTGATGGTCCATGGATTCTGCCAGCAGGGCCACTGCTGACATAAAGCCCCAGGCCTGTACAAAGTTCTCGAAATTGAACAGGCGCTGCAGTTTTTCGTCGACGACCGCCCAGCCCGCCAGTGATTCAAGCTGTGCGGTGATTTCCTGTTCATCCATTTTCGCAATACTCACGGCTAAACCTCCCCTGGGCTTTCTGCTGCCTGCCTTAACGCCGGTGCAGGATCACACCGCACTCCATATGTTCTGTATAGGGGAACTGATCGAACAATGCAAAGCGGCTTACGCTATGGCTGGTGTCTAATTGTTCCAGGTTGGCAGCAAGTGTGACGGGGTTGCAGGATATATACATGATCGTGTCGAAGTTGCTGACCATGTCCAGGGTGGCCTCGTCCAGGCCCGCTCTCGGTGGATCAACGAATACGGTGTTGAGGGTGTAATCGGAGAGAGGGATCGGTAATTCGCGAAGGCGCCTGAATTCTCGAACCCCGGCCATAGCCTCGCTGACTTCTTCCGCCGATAGGCGCACGATAGCCAGGTTGTCTATGTCGTTTGCCAGCATATTGTGACGTGCTGCGCGCGTTGCGACCTTGGAAAGCTCGGTAGCGATGACCCGGACGAACTGCCCGGCCAGTGGCAGGGTGAAATTGCCGTTGCCGCAGTACAGCTCCAACAGGTCATCCGACTGTGCGGCCACTGTCTCACAGGCCCACTCAATCATCTGGATGTTGACGCCGGCATTGGGCTGGGTAAACGACTGCTCATACTGCCGGTAATGGAAGTTGCGACCATTGATAGGCAGCACCTCGGTCACGAAGTCATTGCCAATGACCAGTTTCTGTTTGCGACTGCGTCCGACGATGTTGATATCAAGCTGTGTGGCGAGGGTGCGGGCTTGGGCCTCCCAGCCCTCGTCGAGCTTCCTGTGGTACACCAGCGTTACCAGCGTCTCCCCGGACAGGGTAGACAGAAACTCGACCTGGAACAGTTTCAGCCTGAGGTCGGGTGTCTCTCGCAATTGCGCCAGCAGTGTCGGCATGAGGCTCTGGATGGCCTCACAGGCGATCGGAAACTCGGCGATAACGACCGGTTTCTTGGGTTCCTCCGGTCTGAACATCACATAGTTTAAATCGTCCCCGTCGTGCCAGACCCTGAATTCAGCACGCATGCGAAACCCGCTACGTTGGGAGGCTATCACGGTCGGTTCAGGCGGATTGAAACCACTGAACAACGGCGTAACGCGCGCAACTTTATCCTCGAGTAGTGCGTCGTAGCTGTCGGGATCGACGTGTTCTAGTGGCACGGGTCTCTCCCCGGTAGCGCGATCGGCTTCACCGACTTACAGGCAGTTGTCAGGTTTCGGGAGGCCGGCGATCTTGCTGCCGATTTTTGCCGGTGAACCCGGAAACAGCGAAAGCAGGTAACTGCTTTTGCCTTGCTCGGGCCCCAATTCCAGGCGCACGTATTTCACCAGTGCACGCATGGCCGGGGAGCTATCAAACTCGCGATAAAACTGCCTGAGAAGTTCGAGAACCTGCCAGTGCTCCGTGGTCAGCTCGATACCCTCGGCCTGAGCAAGTTGCTGCGCCACGTCAGGGCTCCAGTCGTTCAGGTCGAGCAGGAAACCTTCCTTGTCGACCGCGATTGCATCCGTATTCAGTACCACGCTACCTGCCTGGAGAATTTCTCGCTGAGCGTTACCAGCCCCGAATAGTCGATCACGGTGACCGCGGGGTCGAGATTACCCTCGATGCCAGCGGCCCTCACATCGGTCTCAATGGCGTACAGGCTCGCCCCCGATGCCAGCAGCTTTCTGCCGCAAAGCGAGTCAGCCAAGCCGCTGTAGACACCATCACCCATGAGCACGATCGCGTCTTCGGCTGAGAGTGCCTTGCCGCAATCCTCGATGGATTGCGAATTTGGCGCGCAATTGATCGTATGCAGGAGCATGTCAGAACACCAACACGTGGTCGTGGTCAGTCATCAGTTGGCGCAACTTCGTCTGGTCTGCGAGCGCGATACCAGGGGGCAGGGCGGCGCTATCCACGGCCCTTGCGGTCAACGCCTCGGCCTCGACCCAGACTGATTCGATATCGTACATCGCCAGCGAAGCAAGCACCTTGGCCTGGTTGCGACGCCCCAGGCCGCTGCTGTCCTGATTGGGTAGCCACTGCAATACCGCATCAGCCATAAACAGAACGCTCACATCCTGTTCGAAGGCGCCGGCAGCCAGTACCGCGTCCAGACCGGAGCGGCTGAGGCTATTGCCATAGGGCGAATGGCGGAAGATAACGAGAGTACGCTTTGCCATCTCAGCCACCAAAAGTCAGTACCCGGTCGGATTCGGCGAGGGCCTCGACCAGTAGTCCCAGGCCCCCGAGGGTAAAGCCCTGCCGGAGCGTGGCGGCGGGTTTGTCATAACGCTCGGCCTCGGCGTCATCGAGTACGCCCTGTCTCAGAGCGGAGGAAACACACAATACCAACTCGACTCCCTGCGCCTGGGCGAGCGCGCCCCAGAGACCGGCGACGTCGAGTTCGTCCTGGGGCAGCGTGGTTGTGCCAAGCCCGGTGGCGGTACCGCGATCGAGGAAAAACACCCGGTACAACTCATGACCCGCGTCAGCCAGCGCTGAGGCGAATCGATTGGCTGCCAGGTTGCCGGAGCCGGAATCCGGTGCCGACAGAACGAGTAAGGTGTATTTCACCGCGTGTGATGCCCAGAAACAAAAAACCCCGGATTATACCGGGGTTTTTCTCTCGTGGACCGCGTATCAGTCATCGCCGCCCAGGGCAGTGAGCAAGTGCAGCAGATGGATGAAGAGGTTGTAGATATCCAGGTACAGCGC
>CAZPVJ010000073.1:0-39957 GCA_964590005.1 uncultured Alteromonadaceae bacterium
GCGGCGCTGTCGCAGGAGACTATAGTGCGCATTCAACTGCTGGTGGCCGAGAACCTGAAGCGGTATGTGGCGGGTGACCCGCTGCTATCAGTCGTCGACATAAAACGCGGCTACTGACAGCGAGAAAGGCTGGTTTTATCTGGTTCAAGTTAGCCGACTCGGCGAGCTCGCAAGGGCCTATGGAAATAATGAATTTGATAACGCCATTGTGAAGCGCGAGCGCTGGCGCAGAATACTTCGGACGACTGATGCTGCGACGGGACTGGCTGCAACTTGGACTGAATCCGGCGCCCTGAAATCACTTACCAGGGATCGTGTTGTTGGCCATGTAGTCTTTAATGTAGGCGTTAAAGCCAGGCTCATTCGCCAGCCGGTCGGCCTCGACCTTGCGCGCTATGTCAGAGTCACGAAGCGCTTTACCCCAGGGTTTCATTCCGTCAATCTCAGCGAGGATGTCCCAGTCAAGCAAGCGCGAACCTATCGAATTAACAACGGAATTGACGTAAAGCACGTAGATGTCAGCCATCGTTAAGCTGTCGCCGGCAATATACGGGGAAAACTGACACAAACGGTTCATCGCGTTAATGCCACGGCGCGTGACATGGCGCACCTCTTCCTGCACCTTCTCTGGCGCCGGCTTGCCGGAAAACGCGTAGGCGATCAATCTGCGGCTGGATAACTCCAGGTACAGTTCAGCTATTTTCATGATCTGCCGCACCTTTGCACGACTCACCGGGTCTGCGGGATATAAGGGTTTTTCCACATAGACCTCTTCCAGGTAATCGCAGATTACTGTCGTCTCCGAGAGATGCCGGCCGTCTTCCGTGGTAAGCGCGGGAATTTTTCCGACAGGGCTAATAGAGAGCCACTCTTCCCCACCGCTGTAGACAAGGTGCTCCTCAAACGGTATCTCCTTATAAAGAAGCACATGCTTGACGATGTTGTAGTAATTACTGGCAGCGAAGCCATGCAGGGTAATCAAGGGATTTCCTCTTTAGTTCATATACAGCGCAGCCAGTGGCCCTGGCGTGCCTGAAAGACGATGGCGACTCGATCGAGCGGTCCGTTAACCGGCCTCCTCAACAAACAGTGTCTCGCCACCGCGCATTCTTTCTCCCGCAGCGGCGATAGCCTCCTCAAACGTTAGTTCAATCTGCTCTCTTTTGAGTTTCAGGGTGTGTGTCAGAAAGCCATTTTCAAGCGCCCACGGTGTATTTGACACGATCAGTGCCCCCACCCGTTCATGTTTCTCTAGTCTCGAATTCAGGTCGCGTATCCGCGCCAGCAAAGCGTCATTCAGATCGGATTTTGCCAGCGCAGCCCCCGACTCACTGGGCACCACCAGCAGCACGGTCTGCGCGAGCCCAAGACCGGTAAGACACGCTTGTTCAACGAGTGGCGTTTCAAGAAACTGGCCCTCAATCGGCGCGGGCGCAACGTATTTACCTTTCGCCGTTTTGAAAATCTCCTTGACGCGCCCGGTGATAAAGAGATGCCCCTCATCATCGATGTAGCCCCTGTCACCGGTGTGTACCCAACCATCATCACCAAAGGTTTCTGCTGTTTTCTCAGGCGACTTGTAATAGCCCAGTGCGGTCCCGGGTGCGCGGCTCAAGATTTCACCATTGTCGTCAATGCGAAGTTCAACCCCGATGGCTGCCTGCCCTATAGAGCCCGCTTTGCGCTGACCTTTGACATTGACCGAGATCGGTAGAATCTCTGACTGGCCATAACCGTCGTGAAGTTCAATACCTACCTCCTCGTACCAGGCTTTCAGTGGTGCTGGCGTCGGGGCTGTAGAGGTCAATATGAATTCCGCCTCAGTCACACCCAGGAATTCCTGTACCTTTTGCTGGGCTTCCTCCAGCGTCCCGGAGGCTTTGGCCTCTTCCAGGTCTGCCGGGCTTAATACGTGTGCATAGACCGCCTGCTGCAGTTTTTCCCAGATACGCGGCACGCCAAGCATCCACTGCGGCCTGCTCTCGCGCAGGTCGGTCAGGAATGAGGTCTGATCTTCATTGAAGTATATTGTCCCACCAAATGTGAGCGCATGGCTTTCAACAACGACCCTTTCTCCCATGTGCGCCAGGGGCAAGTAGGACAGGAACCGCCAGCCAGGCTGGGTACCGGAAGCAATACCGACGCCAAGGCTCGCCTCCCGCAGCGTTTTTAAGGTGTGCATCACGCCCTTGGGCTTACCGGTTGTACCCGATGTAAATACTATGGTCGCCAGCGCGTTATCGTCACAGTTAATCACGACATCGCTCGATTGCGTGGCGAGGAATGTGTGCCACGCTACCGCCCCCTCAACCTCGGGCGCTCCTGGGAGCCGGACGATAGGGATCCCGGGTTTAAAAGAGGATTTTACTTCATCCCAGTTCTCGGCGGAGCCGAGAAACAGCATATCGACATCAACCAGATCGTCGATGTACTGGATTGTTTCGGCGTTCATGGTTGTGAACAATGGAACCAGTACGTTTCCCGAAAACATCGTCGCCAGGTCTGCCAGCATCCAATAGGCGCTGTTACCACTTAGCAGGGCTACCTTCTTGCCAACCGCGCCGCCCAACTCGGCCTGGATGGCTGCGGCAGCCTGCCGTACCTGTGCCGCTCCCTCCACCCAGGAAATCGACGTCGTGCGACTCTTCCAGTTTTCTACCAACCAAGGGCTATCTGGCTGAACCTGGGCCCAATGCTCCAGGTCCTGGGCAAAGCTTGTGCGGCTAGCGGCGGCATTATCCATCAATCAGTCTCCCGACTAGAGATCACTCTATTGGTTTTATTCGTGTGATGGAGGCGCCAGCAGTGGCCCATCCCCCTCTGTTTTCCTGAGTTTAGTATAGCGCAGCAAACTTAATACCCCTTAGCTGAGAAAACCTCGTTCACCAGACACGCGGCTACAGCGCCAGCCGTTTTCTCGTATACTCGCTCACCTGAACTGCGGACCACTGCCAACGTGGCTTCCGCTATATCGAATCAGTAACCGGGATGAAGCAATGGGCTTGGACAACGACGCAAATACAGATGAAGCGCCAGCCGGGTTTCGCCCCGCCGGCCTGACCGGCCATTTTCTTGAAGAGGGCGGCCCTTACTTTGCGAAGAACGAGGGGAACCGCCTGATCATCGGTCTTCGCGTTGGTCCGCGTCACACAAACTATCTCGATATTGCCCATGGCGGTGTGATCAGCACACTCGCCGACATCGCCCTGAGCTTTCCCGTGTATCTCAGCGAGCAGCCGCACCCGGTTGTTACAACCAGCAGCTTAACGGTTAACTTTCTCTACGGGGCGAAAATGGGGGATTGGCTAGAGGCGAGTGCAACCATTGATCGTATGGGCAAACGCACCGCCCACACCCACGGCAGTATTATCTGTGGTGATCGCGTGCTGGCGACCGCCTCCGGTGTTTTCAGTATCTTCAGACCGGTGCAAGCTTGACCGCTGGAATACGCTTTGGGGTCTGGGTGAGCCGCCGGACACCAGTCCCCGCGCTATACAGGCCTCACTACAGGGCGCGGTAATCCGGGTGACCGGGCTGCTGAATTTGTAGAACAGGCAAGTTAAAACCGGTAGCGGCCAGTGCCTCCAGACCGTTGGGCAACTGATAGTTAAAGTCGAGCACATACCGTCGCTTTGAGATTCGCCATTCTCCGTCGCGTTTTTCCAACTCGTCCAGGTAGCGACCACCGAAGAAGTTATCCGTGGCACTCCCATCCTCCCCCGCGGACATACTGACGGTAAAGCCATAGCACTCACTGTGGGCGATATGCCCCTCAATGCGAATCAGTAGTCCCGCGGACATATGCCAGCGGCGTTGAGAGGCGCTCTCTACATCCATGACGCAGTCCACCCAGCCTGTTCCATCGCCCGAATAAAATCCGTAGTCAACCTGGGCGTCTGGCCAGAAACAGCTGGCCTGACCATCAGTATCCAGCCAGTCCAGCGTGCGAGCGTAACGCATCAATACCTCTTCGCAAGCTTTCTTATCCAACAACTCCTGAATCTCGGCGTCCATAATCTCTCTCCCTTGACATAATGGTTTCGAATATCACACAGTGACTTCTGCACCTCAAGCCACAGGAAGAGTCGCGGATTATGACTGACACGTCGCTACCCCAGGTCAACCTGTTCGACATAGAAACACAGCAATGCCCTTACGGTGCCTATAAATCACTGCGCGATGAAGCTCCTGCCTACCGCTGCCCCTATAGCGGGATGTATGTAATAAGCCGGTACGACGACGTTCGTCGAGTACTGACCGATCACGAAAACTTTACCAATCGCACCACACTGTATGGTAATGAGGCGGAACCGACTGAGCGCCAAGCCGCGGTCATTGATTTATTTGAAAATGAGGGCTGGCTACCCGCACCCACCCTGGCGGGACGGGACGACCCGGATCACAAGGCACTCCGGGAAGTTTTCAATGAGGCTTTCAGGCCAGGCAAGATTAAAGAGCTCGACGACGAAGTCGAGGCACTGGCCTATCGTCTTATTGATGACTTTATTGACGATGGTCGATGCGATTGGGTTCGCCAGTTTGCCATCCCGCTACCGCTGTTTATCATCGGTCGACAGATGGGCGCCGAACCCAAAGATATCTGGCGAATCAAGGGATGGACCGAAGCGTTTTTCGAGCGGATAAGTATGATGCAAAATCCTGACGAAGAACTGGATACCGTGCGCCGTGAAATTGAAGCGCAGCATTACTTTCAGCCCATTTTCGAGCAACTGCGCCGCAAGCCCGATGACTCACTACTCAGCGTGTTGGTTAACACCGTGATAGCTGAGTGGGGCCGCCCCATGAATGATAATGAACTGCACGCTGAAATGATGGCAGATACATTTGTCGGCGGCTCAGAGACCACTACCAACGCGATCTCGGCGGGTGTGAAGCTCCTGATCGAAAACAAGAACATCTGGGACGCATTGAAGTCTGACCCTGACCGGTACCTGAAGAACTTTCTGGAGGAAGTTTTGCGCCTTGAGTCGCCGGTACAAAGCCTGATGCGGGCAACAGCCAGGGACGTGGAGATTGGCGGCCAGACGATTCCAGCCGGAAGCCTGGTGAATGTGCGCTACGCCGCCGCCAATCGAGATGAAAGGCGATTCGATGGCCCCGAGGAGATCGATCTCGAGCGCAAGAACCCCGGCGGGCACATGGCGTTCGGCTCCGGTAAGCATCACTGCCTGGGCGCCCCACTGGCACGTCGAGAGCTGTTCTGGTCTTTCACCGCATTGCTTAACAAGGTGGACGACATGTGGTTTGCGGAGGGAAAGAACGATTTTCGCTATCACCCTCACTACCTGCTCAGGTCACTGCGCGAATTACACATCGAGTTTCGACCGGCTTGAGAATATTGCGGTAGTACCAGGCCCGGTAAAATTTTGTCCGTATCACCGCCAGGAGAACAATAATGAGAATACTCGGATATCTTTACGGCCTGTCATGCTACCTGCTCGGCGTAGGCAGCCTCGTTGCCTTTATTTTATTCGCCAACAACTTTATGGGCGTGGCAGATATGGACGCGCTGAATATAGATCGGGACGGGGGTGGCTCCGCCGCTGTTGCCCTGGCGGTCAACCTTGCACTGCTCGCGTTGTTTGGCTTACAACACAGCGTGATGGCTAGACCTGGCTTTAAATCGATACTCACACAAGTTGTGCCCTCACACCTGGAAAGAAGCACTTATGTGCTTGCCACAGCGATTGTAACCGGCGCTATTGTTCTCTACTGGCAGCCTATGCCAACCAGCTTGTGGCATGTCGAAAACGAGGTCGTCCGTAATCTCATAACCGTCATGTACTTTCTGGGTTGGACGATAACCCTCGCCGCGACATTCATGCTCAATCATTTTCACCTGTTTGGGCTGCAACAGTCATTCAAGCCTGATCAAGCCGACGCAGGCACCAAGGTCTTCAAGACTCCCATGCTTTACGCAATCGTCCGCCATCCCATTCAAACAGGCGTAGTCATCGCGATGCTGGCAACACCAGACCTGACCGTGGGCCGGGCGGTACTCGCCGTGGGTATGCTCGTCTACGTGGCAATAGGGCTGTATTTTGAGGAGCGCGACCTGGTTGATGAGTTCGGTGACACCTACCGGGATTATCGCCGGCGGGTACCGGCATTATTTCCGGGGCCACGCCGCAACGGATAAAGGGGTGCTTGCGCTCCCCGAGTCCCAGACTATATTCTGCGCACCACACAGAACCAAGAGGTAAATATACTATGACCACGATTATCGACGGCGTCGACTATGGACCCTTGCACCAGCTGATCGGCTCCTGGCGCGGCGACAAGGGCCTGGACTTATCACCGGAACCAGAGGGTGAAGATAAGAACGCTTACTACGATGAGATAACTTTTGCACCCAGTGGCGCTGCAGAAAATGCGGAAGAACAGAATCTGGTGGCGATCAGGTACCACCAACAGGTGCGCAAACACAAGAACGGGAAAATATTCCACGAACAGGTTGGTCACTGGATCTACGAGCCCGCAACCGGCATGCTGGTTCAATCACTCTCGATTCCACGGGCCGTCAGTGTACTGGCCGGTGGTGAGCTGGCGACGAATGGGGAAGAGACCATCTTTAGCGTTGAAGCCAGGGCGGACAGCGATAGTTTCGGTATCTCACAGTCTCCCTTTATGCTCGATAAGGCTAAAACCACCGCTTTCACCATCACCTTGAAGGTGGCGGGTGATGAACTGAGCTACCAGCAAACGACATCGCTGGACATTTACGGACGCCAGTTCGAGCATACTGACGGTTGCAGCCTTATCCGGGTTGTCTACGATTGATACAGGGATACCCGGCTGACCGGGACGGGAACACATAATGACAATAACCACCGCTTTCTACCGCTACATGGTTAACCCGGTCATGCGAGGGTTGCTGAAATCCCCACTGCAAGGCGCGCTCAGCAAAAACATTGCGATCCTTCATTTTACTGGCCGAAAAAGCGGCCGTGCCCTGAGCACCCCTTTGAGCTATACCCGCGAAAACAACACCGTGCGCCTGCTCTCCAGCCAAAACACCCGCTGGTGGATGAACTTCCGCGAAGCGGACGCCCCGGTAGAGGTCGAGATCGGGCGCGAAAAGCTCGGCGGTACCGCCCACTTGCTCGAGGGTGACAGCGAAGCGCTGCGCGAAGGTGTCAGGCGTTTTCTGGTTGCCCTGCCCCGGGATGCGGCCGTTTACGGGATCAAGCTTGACCGGGATAAGACGCCGGTTGAAGCAAGCCTGGCCAAGGCTGCAGCAAGGCTGGTGCTGGTGGAGATCGCACTGGACTGACTCCTGGATTCACCGTGCCCTGCCCGCAACCAAATCGGACTGGGCTTCGATGGCGTTTTGCCGATAGGTCTGTGGGCTTACGCCGACCGACCGCTTGAAAGCTCGCCGAAAATTCGCCGCATCCTGATACCCCAGCTCAGCGGCAATTGATTCCACGCTCATAAGCGACTGTTCAAGGTACAACTGGGCGCGCTCTGCCAACGCGATAGCCTTGAGTTCGCGAAAGCTGCTGCCCTCCTCCTGCAGGCGACGATTCAGCGTGCGCTCGGACACATGCAAACCGCTGGCTGCCTCTTTGAGGTCTGGCAAGGGGGGCGCACTGGCCCGCAACAGGGAGGCGATATGCTGGGAGTAGCGCTCTCTGGTGGTAACCGCTGCCAACGTGCGGGATAAGCTCAACTGGGCCAACTGCCAGAGCTCGGGGTTATAGTGTGGTAATGGCTGGTCCAACCACTCGCCGGGGATATCAATCTCCACAACTTCGTGATCGAAGCTGATCGGACTGTGTAACCAATGCATGTAGGCATCGGCATAGTCGGGCCGCGCAAAGTCGACTCGGTATGCCCCGCCCGTCATCGGCAACCCCGTCATCGATTCAACGTATTGCTGGATCATCATGATCGCACTTTCAGTGTGGAAGCGTTTCACGTACCCGAGGTCACGATAGTACTGCAGCCCCAGAGTCATGCCCGCCAGTGTCGAACTGACCAGCACGCCCATATAACTGGTCAGCAACCTGGTGTAACTCTCCAGAACCTGGAAGCCCTGCCGCATCGTGGGGGCAACCGCCATCCCGGAACCGACCGTACCCAGGGCCATAACGTGCGTACTACTGCCTATCATAAGGCCAAGTTGATCATCGCCGCTCAATTCATGGCCTACCCGCAAAACCTGCAGGAATTCCTCCAGGGTGATATCCCCGCCGGTCACCAGGGCCTGGGCGGTCAGCCGGGTTCCAGCAAACAAAGGTGCCGGGTCGATATTTCGCCGCTGCAGCGCGCGCAACACCAGACGGGCATAAACCGGGTTAATACTATCCATAAGTAAACAAATATCACATATTGGCGAATTATGACACCCAAATGGCGATCCTGGCACTGATCGCCGCCATCGGGTTTCGGCATATTAGAGCCACTGTAACGTGCTCGCGGAGACTACCGATGCAAACAACCGATACCCTGGACCAACAAGCCAACAAGCGCGCCCAGAACTATATGGGCAAGCTGGCCTTGCCTACCGTCGCTCTGGCGCTCAGTGTCTTTACCGGCTACGCGGTTACCCTGGCGTTGACACTCGCGGGGCTGTGCCCACTGATTGTCGCGGTGCCGGTGATAGCGGTACTGACCTATCTCACCTACACCGTACTCCACGAGTCTGCGCATGGCTCCATCAGCGGCAGCCACAAAAATCTGCGCTGGCTCAATGAGGCTCTTGGCTACATAGCTGGCTGGATAATAATGATTCCGCTGACGGCCCACCGGCACGAGCACCTCGCACATCATCGCCACACCAACGAACCCGAAGCAGATCCGGATTTTGTTGTCTCGGATATTACACGGTCACCTTTCCACGCTGTCTGGTGCGCGACCCGGGTCTATCTCGGACAGTTCACGTATTACTTCAAGCAGCGGTGGCAGAATGCACCGAGGAAGCAAAACATCGCTTTCTGCCTGGAAACGGCCTTGATTATTATTCCCCGCGTCGCGTTACTGGCCTCTCCCCTCTGGTTGGAGGCTGTGTCGATTTTCGGCTTGGCCTGGCTACTCGGGCTGGGGATTACCGTTTTCCTGTTCGCCTACCTGGTTCATCGGCCACACGAAAACAGCGGCCGCTTTGTCGACACCTCCACCATCGAGGCCAGCTGGCGCCCGCTTAACAAGCTCATCACCCTGTTGTGGGTCTACCAGAACTACCACTCGATTCATCACCTGTTCCCAAGGGTCCCGTTCTACCAATACCCCTCCCTGTTCAGTGATATCAGCCCAATCATGCAGGCGAAAGGCGCGCCGATTTATGAGCTGGGTATCAAGGGCATGCGCCGCTCACCACTTACGACAGACCATGGCATGGGAGCCTCCGCTGGGCTGTGAAGGTTCTCATTGAGGGCAAACTCACCTAGACTCCTCGCTCTGCCCTGTTTCCAGAGACTAGCGAGGAGTAAGCACCATGCCCCATCTTAACCTGACTGCAGACGAGGTCTTGACGACCACCCGCGCTGTTCGCAAGCGACTCGATATGGACCGACCTGTGGACATCGCCGAGATTCGCGAGTGTCTCGAAGTCGCGCTGCAAGCCCCTTCAGGCTCCAATTCACAGGGGTGGCACTTTGTGCTGGTGACCGAGCCGGCAAAAAAAGCTGCAATAGCCGAGCTTTACCTGAAAGCGTTTGATGATTATGAAGCCGGCCCCAATCAACCTACCAAGCAACACCAGGACAATCCTGAGATGGCGCCGACGCAGGAAAAGGTTCTGAGCTCAGCCCGGTACCTCGCCGATAACCTGGCCAAAGTTCCCGCAATGCTGATCCCTTGCTGTACCGGACGGCCGGATATGCCGGGCTTGCCCCTTGCCGCCACCGCCAGTATTTACGGCTCCGTCATTCCCGCTGCCTGGAGCTTTATGCTCGCGGCGCGCGAGCGAGGCATAGGGACTTGCTGGACTACTTTGCACCTGACCTATGAACAGGAAATTGCCACCCTGCTCGGTATACCCGCAGATTACGCGCAGATAGCGCTGATACCCATCGCCTATACCAAGGGAACGGATTTCAAGGTTGCCCCCCGCATTGACCTGGACCAGGTTCTGCACAATGAAGGCTGGTAAATCCACCCTGCAATGGAAACAGTCCCACCCGACCCGATTCCATGTCTCGGCTTAAGGGCAAACGCATCGCGATAACAGGCTCTTCGCGCAGCCTGGGGCGCGAGTTCGCGCTGGCAGTGGCTCGCGAGGGTGCCTCCGTGGTCCTCAATGGCACCAACCAGCAAGCCCTGGCCGACACCCAGGCGGCGATCGAGGCCCTGGGGACGCCTGTTTGCAGCGTCATAGGCTCTGTCGCCGACACCGGGGTTTGCCGGGATATCGTGGATACCTGTGTCGCTCGATTCGGCGGAATAGACATCATGGTGAACAATGCTGGCATTGTTCGCGACCGCACGCTGCTGAAAATGAGTGACGAGGATTTCGATGAAGTGATTGCCGTCGATCTCCGGGGACCGTTTGTCTGCATGCGTGAGGCCGCCAGGGTTATGCGTGAGCAAGGTGAGGGACACATCGTCAACGTGACCTCAGCCTCCGGGCTGGTGGGTAACTTTGGGCAAACCAACTACGCCGCGGCCAAAGCCGGACTGATGGGAATGATGTATACCGCGGTCAAGGAGCTGAGTCGTTACAACATCCGCTGTAATGCCATGTGGCCAATCGCCCGGACAGACATGACGTCGGCGCTGATCGAAAACAGCGGCCGCTCTGCCGCAGAACTTGGCTTTGGCGAGCCCACCGATGTCGCTCTTGGGCTGGTATGGCTGGCCAGTGATAAAGCCTCACATTGGAACGGCCAGTGCCTCACCTTCAATGGCCGCAAGGCCGCAATGTGGCAATCGCAAGTGGAACACCACATCCGCGAGCAGACCAATCCGTTCTCGATCACTGAACTGGAGTCTTACCTGGAAGACTGCGAGCCTCTGCCCGTCTACGATTCTAGCGGGACACCTTAGGACGGTAATTACTTCGCCGATATCCGCGCTTTCAATGCCCGCAGGGTTTGCACAGCGTGGGGTTGTTGCAACGATTGCGCCTGAACCTCATACTCGTGTGAGATCATCTCGGCATGGCCCTGCTCACTGGCTTTCAGCAGGGACGACTTTGAACTTTCTATCAACTCCCGCGGTACCGACTCCAGCTTCTCCAATTGCTTCCTGGCCGCTGCCTGAAGGTCTGTCGCGGGCATACAGGCCAGCGCCAGTCCCGCCGTCACCGCATCTTCGCCTCGAATAAGCTGGCCGAGCAACAGGGCATGCACACAACGCTCCCAACTCATCGCTCTGCGCAGCATCCAGGTATGGCCGCCACCGCTGTGTATGCCCAGCTGAAGAAACCGGGTATCAAAAACCGCCTCCGGTGAGACCAGTCGAATATCGCAGGCTAAGGCGAGATTCATGCCGGCACCCACTGCCGCTCCCTGTACCGCGGCCAAGGTCGGCAATGGACAGTCGGCCACGGCCAGGAAACCGGTGTAGATTTCCTGCAGACGCGTCGTGTCTTCCTGTGCAGCCAGTAATTCATCGAGTGAGCCACCGGCGCAGAATGCCTTACCGTTTGCGCTCAGCAGGATAGCCTTCGTGTCGGCACGATCGATCGCCTGCTCTACGGCCTCTTTCAAAGCGATACTGGTCTCAAGATCCAGCACGTTACGCTTCTCCGGATTATTGAGTGTAATTTCAGCAATGTGATCGTTGTAACAAACGTCAACTGTCATGGGTAAAGGTTTCCTCGAAGTTTCGAATAGAGCATAGTATAAGCCGCTTGCCATCGTCGACTCGGCTGGAAGGAAACACGACACTCTCTACCAATGATAAATTTCGAACCTGTCACACTACCCGCCTCCAGTGAGCAACTGCGCCCGGCCATCCGGGAATTTATCGCTGAGCATATGCCCACTGCCAGGCCCAACTCAGATTTCACCAGTGGCCATGACACCGAGTTCTCCGCCAAACTGGGCGCTGCCGGATGGATTGGTATGACCGTACCGTCGATCTACGGCGGCGGCGAGCGCTCTTATTTCGACCGCTACGTGGTTACCGAGGAACTGCTGGCCGCCGGAGCCCCGGTCAGCGCGCACTGGATAACCGATCGTCAAACCGCTCCCCTGCTGATGTCTCAGGGCACAGAGGCTCAACGTCGGACCTATTTGCCACAGATTTGCGCGGGTACCTGCTTTTTCTCGATAGGCATGAGCGAACCGAACGCGGGTTCCGACCTGGCTGCCATACAAACCCGGGCGGAAGCGGTTGATGGCGGGTGGCTGGTCAATGGCACAAAGATCTGGACGACAGGGGCCCACCTCAATCATTACCTTATGACCCTGGTCAGGACATCCCCGCCAACCGAACAACGCCATGCAGGCATGTCCCAGTTGATTATCGACCTGGCCAGTGAAGGGGTTCAGGTAAAGCCGATAAAAAGTATGGTGGGCAAGAGTGAGTTCAACGAAATCGTCTTTACCGATGTGTTCGTGCCCGAGGAGGCACTGGTAGGCACCGAAGGCAACGGCTGGCAGCAGGTAACCTCCGAGCTAGGCTACGAGCGCAGTGGCCCTGAGCGCTTTCTATCGACGTTCAGGGTATTTGTCGAGCTGGTAAGACTACTGGGGCAATCGCCTTCCGAGGAACAGGCTGCCGCAGTCGGTCGCCTGGCAAGTCACTTGCTAGCACTGAGGCGACTCTCCATATCGGTTGCCGGCATGTTACAGACAGGCAGCACCCCGGATATCGAGGCCGCGCTGGTGAAAGATGCCGGCACGCGTTTTGAACAGCTATCGCTCGAAATTGCCCGGCTGGCGGCACCCGTAAACAACAAACGAGAGCGCTTTGACCAGGCACTGGCGGATAGCTTACTCCTGTCGCCCTCGTTTTCTCTCCGCGGTGGTACATCGGAAATTCTTCGGGGCATGATCGCCCGCGGACTGGGATTACGCTGATGACAGAAAAGGAAGCCGGCGGCCCAAAAGCCACCACGGCGGAAAACGATGAGTCCCGACGTCTATTACTGATGTCGGCCGACAGACTGTTCGGAGACCTCTGCGCAAAGTCGACGCTGGACGCTACAGAGCAAGGCAGTTTTCCAGAGGCAGTGGCAGCCAAACTGGTAGAACAGGGTTTTCATCGGCTCGCCGAGCAAGACAGCGGCTTCACCCTGCAAGACGCTTATCACGTACTCGTACTGGCAGGCTATCATGCCCTGCCTCTGCCGCTTGCAGAGTGGATGTTCGCAAATCGGTGGTTCGAAAACGACAGTGACGAATTTGTATCTATCGGACTGCAGCGTTACGGGTTGCTGGTCAACGTGCCCTGGGGGCGCAAGGCCGCCACCTGCCTGGCAATCAATGCAGACGGGACACTATCAAACGTCGAGCCCGCGGACTGGACAGCCAGCGCCAACATCGCCGGCGAGGCCCTGGACAGTACCCGATTTTCAAAAAGCTCGCCGATCCAGTCGAACGAACATTGCCACCAACTGATGGCCCTGTCGCGTTGCGCATTAGTGGTCGGGGCTTTGCGACGCCTACAGGAACTTGTTATCGAGCAAGTTACCCTGCGTGAGCAATTTGGGCGTCCTCTTGCCCGCTTTCAGGCACTGCAACACACAATCGCAATTACCGCCGGCGACACCGCCGCCGCTGCCAAGGCCCTGGAGGGCGCACTGGCCTACCTGGGTAGCGCTAGGCAGGCACAGGAGATTGCCGCCGCTTGCTCCAGGGTGTTTGAGGCTGTCGGGGAAATCACGGACAGTGCACACCAGCTACACGGCGCCATGGGCTTTACCCATGAACACATCCTGCACCACTACACACGCAGGCTGTGGTCATGGCGAGAGGACTATGGCAATGAGCGTTTCTGGCAGGCGGAGCTCGGAAAAAGCCTCTGTGCCCAGGACGCGGAACAGCTCTGGCCTTTTGTGGCAACACCCCGCTAGCGCACTAGCTGAATTCAGGGCTAAAGGGCTTAAGACTGACCTACAACGCCGGCAAAGAATTTCATTGGTCGATTTTGGGGTAATGTGCAGTTGTTACCCAGTGTTTCGACGCGAACAGCTACGTTACCGGGAACACCAATCCCATTTTCTCCAAATCCAGTGAAGAAAAATACGTCCCAGTCGTCATCCGATGACTGGGCGACTCCGGAGGCCTTGAACTGAAAATCATTGTCAGGCACCGGCTTCCAGCGCCGATCAGTCACCGACCAATACTCCAGAAACCCCTGCCTCCTCTCGACAGTGATAGTGCCAAACTCGGAATCACCCAGAAAACTGCAATCGGATACCCACGCACGGTAGTCTGCGCCCAGCACCGCATGTGAAGGTCTCCCGGTATCAGGATCATTGTCAGCATCAATGTAAAGCACGATGGCATCGCCACCGGCGACAACGAACTGCCGGGAAAAATCGGTCTTCTGGAGCATCAAAATAAGATCTCCAGGGCCCAGCCATCCGCCAATGCCATTGTCGAAAGGTAGCTGGCCTGTTCCTATCTCGGCAAAGGAAAGGCCGGCATACAGCGCGTTTGGTCCGGCGGTGGAAAAGCCGCAGTCATCAAACCTGAAAAAGCTCAGGAATGGGTCAAAAAAGATAAGCGACTTCAATGACTCCGGTACGCTCGTATCGTTGCAGGGCACCGCCTCCAACAATGGCGAGAACTCAGGCCTCAAAAAGCCTTTCTGACTCGAGTCGAGAAGGCGCTGCAGGGTTTCGTTCTTATCGAAATTGCGGGTGGAAATGCGACAGGCCCGATCTGTCCTCGCGCAAATGCTGTCGCGGTTCCACATTGCGAAGGCGAACCCCGGCGCAGGCTCTGCCATGAATGTCTCATCGAAGAATGAGTCGTTAATATCCAGCGAGCAAGAATCTCCCGCACCGCAAAAAATTGACCCATCCTGATAATTCACTTGGCCACTGTTAGGCACTTCGGACACAAGCTTACAGGCCTGCAGTAACAGCGCAACAATGAGGACAGGGGCTTTCTTGCCGAGTTCACGCCACATA
Source organism: uncultured Alteromonadaceae bacterium (assembly GCA_964590005.1). GTDB lineage: Bacteria > Pseudomonadota > Gammaproteobacteria > Pseudomonadales > Halieaceae > CALJFL01. The sequence goes on from CAZPVJ010000073.1 coordinate 15,053, forward strand.
CAAAAACTCCGGTCTCTATTAGTGATTCACGGGGATGAATCGATAGACACGATCCGCCGCCAAAACGGCGAACACACGCCTGCACTACTACTTCATATAGAAGAGAAGCACAATTAGCGCAACTTTCGAGACACGCGGTGAAGGCTGAGGCGACTGAATTCTCAGTCACCTCAGCTACAGGAGTTACCGAATCAACAGGGACTCAAGCATTTCATCTGGCCACGCTCCATAAGACACACTTTGGATAAACCCGGCCTAACGCCGCGCCTGTCACCCTTGTAACAGGCCAGCGACAGGCCAGGGTTTGTAGCTTGGGTCAGGCTCGCTAGCCCGGTTGTTGGTGGTGCAGTGCTGCAGGCGCCTGACAATGCAAGGGCGCCGCACGCCATCGATATTTTGATTGTTCTTAAAGTCCATTCCCTACTTTGTTCGCTTCCTATGCTCATAAAGCCACTCCATGTGCTTCTCAATCAGAAAGATCGTGGAGTGCGGCATTACATTCCTTGCGCTGGACGCGCCAGTAACCGCCTCCACGCTTGCAGCAGCAAGTTACATGCCATGTACGGGAGACAGGCGATTTGAAAGGCTCAGCGAAGACAAGCCCGGTAAGGAGTAGAGTTCCGCGCCGTAATCTGGTGCGTGGAGCACCGTCAAGGTGCTAATGGCCGTTAGTTGTTAGCCGACATGCCAACAGCGCTTTAATCTGCGTATCGGCGTCAGATTTAGCCGAAGACATTTTCAATACCTATCTCAACAGCGGTATCGATGAGTTGTTTTGTTTCCGCCGTATCGTTGACTCTTGGAAACGGGATGGTCGGCACAGGCATTTGCAGAAAATCACACAACGGCTCCCAGCCCTGCTTCACTTCGAATATCAACAGGCGGTCGGCAGGAACTGCCGCCTTCACAGCCGCTGTGTGCTCCTCAAATCGATTGAGGAGATAGGCTTTGTCATGCATGCGACCATCGAAATAGTCATTGATTGTCGCCTTCATATAGCCCCCCGCTGGCGAGCCGGGCAGATAGTCCATCCAATGACGGGCAAAAATCGTGTCCTGGGTCGATTGAAACCAGGCTTCAGGGTCCCGCACAGTGTGTATCACCTTGGCATCCGGGTAGTACTCGGCCAGCCTGGCAAAACTGGTTGAGGCGGGAAAGTCCACGGTGGCGGTAAATCCCGCAAAGATCTGCTCCCAGTTCTCTTCCCCACCCAGGGCCTGCTCCCACAGTTTCCAGTGGTCCGGCCCCTTCGGAAAGCATTCCACCATGTGGTAACAGGGGAAACCCAGTTCTTCCAACGCAGTTTTCAATGACAGTGTGCCAGTTCGACCGAATCCGGATCCTATAATCTTCAAGCTCATGCTGCCCTCCTAACGCTCGCAGTTTCATCCAACCCAAGGCACTCAAACATAAGAACCATCGATGTCTTCACCGAACTGCTCGAGCCAGTCCCGCATCTCGACCATTTCGTCATCGTTATACTCATCTCGCATCGCCACAATGAGACCATCGCGGACCACGAATGCTGACCTTCCGGGCAGCGGGACCGCCGGGCAATTTTCGCGGCTGTAGGTTATTCGCCAGGCGATACTGATTTCTTCCCCCTCGGCAACCTCCTGAAGACTGGGACCTTCCAACAGCGCGATATCCCTGCCGTCAAAACGTCGATCCAATCCCTCGAGTGACTTACGAATACCCTTGAACATGGCCTCCCGCCCCTCGATTCGACAGGCCATAGGGCCTCCCCTCACCTCATAAACAACGTTTTCGGGAAAATACGGGACCAGCCTGGACCAGTCGTCGTCAACGCAGGTTTTCTCAAACTCTGCTGCATAATCCATAAATACTTTGATCGCCTCACTCATTGAGCATCTCCCACTCGCAACGGATACCCAAAGATAGCAGAGATCCTTTATCTGCGACGCCACAAGAGCGACAGCCGCCCCCGGCTATAACCACGTGTCAGATCTCTGGCGGCGGATCTGCTGGCGTCAATTGCTCGATAGGACGAAAGGCAAAAGGAAAACCAAAACACTCTGGCGACACAAATTTCAGCGCTCTATCCTCGCGGTAAAAAGCGGGACACCCTATACCAAAAACAGATACTCGCTGACCGAAGCGCAGGCGCTCGGCATTAATCGGTGCAGACGTCTCATAATCCACGATAGTGATCAGGTCCGGGACAGAGGCCAGCACCCGTTCGCCAAGCGATGCCACCAGGTACTCGTTCTTTATATTGATCTTCAAGGGCTCACCGTCGCCGTAAAACGGAACAATGGTGGCCTCGCCGATATCATAGCCACCAATGATTTTGGTCGAGCTGTCAACAACCTTGCCCGTATAGAGGTGATGGAGCGAACCGTAAACGGACTTACTAAACAGGCGAGCCATGGGCTCAAACACCCGGTGAGCATTACCCCGGTTTTCACGTAACAGCTTCCCGAGTTCAATCGAGAAACTGACCGTACCGGGAATAATTGAATCCTTTAGCTGCCGTCCGGTCATCGGGTGTTCGGCAGACGTCACCATACCCCCTGAAACGATCGCGAACTCACGGATTTCGCGCTCAAAAGCCATGATGTCCTGGGTATCAAACTCGGTGATTTTTCCGCTGTAGTCAGTGGCTACCGCGGGTGTGGGCTTAACGCCAGTAATGGGATACGTCATCATCTGGGCTTCAGGCAAGGCGCGGCCCATGCCATCACCATCTATGACGGGTAAGCCTGCGGCCGCTGCCGCCACAATAGGGATCAGCGAGTTTCCACCACCGATCTCAAAGGAGACAACTGCGTCGACCTTCCTGCCAACCCTGTCCTCAAACGCGGTGAGCGTATCCCTGGCCTCATTGATGGATGGCAACAGCTCCAGGCTCACGGTGGGTGCACCCACACCACCGATAGCCACAATGTAGGCATCGTCTGCCAGCTGTTCTGGTGCTAACAACTCTACAGGACCATATTCTGCAAGCGCTCTCTCTGCAATCAATTGCGCCACATGTGGGTCACCACCACCCCCAGTGGCCAGGAACACCGCTCCCAGCGCAAGATCGTCAAGACAGTGTTGATCAAGCCTGGCCATCGGAACCCCCCTTCCCCGCAACTCTGAGCACCTCTCCCACCGCCTTCACCCGGAGCCTTGTCGATCCCTCCGCCATATAAGATAGTGCCGTTTCTTCGATATCCGCTATGCGTATTGTCGCCGGGTCGGCACCGGCGCCAATGGCGGTAGCGGTGGCCTCCTCTGATACCTTTCTCAGCGCAATATCGCGCGGGATATCGCGATAACTGACCATTCTTTCAACCTCTCCCCCGATTTGTGCAATCGCCGCTCCAATTGCGTTGGCGACCCCCGAATGCTCCGGGCAGTACATCTGGGACGCCGCATCAAGCTGACCGGATACCAGAATAGCGCCGCCGCCGACCAGGACAACTGGCAGGGGGTCACTACTGGGCATCATCTTCTCGATACCCAGATTGAGCATTTCCTGAATCGTCCTCAGGCCATTCTGGACCACCTGCTCTGGCAGGTTTACCTTGAATGAGCCGCTACCGATCTGCGTCTTGCCCGCCGCCACAAGCAGGTCGGTTGCGGTAAGGGTACTGCCACCAAAGGCCAGGCCTTCCGTCACCAGCTTGTGTCCCACCGAGCGCGGGCCGATTGCGGTGCCGTCCGCAGAGACAATACTGCCACCCCCAAGTCCGAGTGCCAGGATATCGGGCATGCGAAAATTGGTCCGCACTCCCCCGACCTCTATCACGGTGTTGGACTCCCGCGGAAACCCGGCCTGCAAAATACCTATATCGGATGTCGTACCACCAATGTCCACGACAATCGCGTCATTGAGGCCGGTCAGCTTACAGGCGCCGCGCAACGAGTTGGTAGGGCCCGAGGCAAATGTCAGGGCGGGATAGCGCCGCACAAACTCCGCATCCATCAAAGTGCCATCATTCTGGCTGACGTAAAATGGGCAATTCAGGCCTCGCTCGGCCAGTGCATCGCCAAACGCGTCCACCACCCGGTCGGCAAACGCCAGCAACGCCGCGTTCAGAAGAGCGGCATTCTCGCGCTCGAGCAAACCCAGGCGACCGATTTCGTGTGAGCAGGTAATAGTGACGTTGGGGATAGCCTCGCGAAGTTGCCTGGCAACCTGCAACTCGGGTTCGGGTGTCATCGGCGAAAAGGGGGCAGAGATGGCTACTGTAGACAGCCCCCGGCGCTTGATATCGGCAATCACAGTGTCGATCTCAGCGGGTTCCAGTGCAGCGAGAGGGCGCCCATCGTAGAGCGTCCCACCGCGAATCATGTAACGCGCATCGCCCAGGCTACTCGCTATATCACCGGGCCAGCCAATCATGGGTGGCAAGCCTTCACCCGAGGGCAATCCAATTCGGATCGCTGCAACCTCCGATAGATGCTGACGCTCCACCACCGCATTGGTGAACTGTGTGGTGCCCAGCATCACCGCCTCAATTCCTGACTCGGGGACGCCGCTATCGGTCAGGAGATGCTCGAGTGCATCGAGGATACCGGAGATAACATCGGCGCTGGTCAATGCCTTGAAGGCGGACAACACAGCATCACCGTCCATCAGCACCGCATCGGTGTGGGTACCACCCACATCGATTCCAATTCTCATTCCACACTACTCCTAAACTGATCGGCGGCTTTGGTATCATGGCGGGCAACCACGAAACGCGATACCAGGTAATAGACGAGTGCGGCGACAAGCATGGCGTCGACCGCAGCGATTCCTGTCAGTGAGAACCAGCCCCAGGAACCCATCAAGGCAACTCCGGCCGCCAACAACCATGCGCCTAAAGCGGAAAAGCGATAATTAACGCGCATGTCCAGCCGCTCCTGATGGTAAGCCGCTTTGCGCAGCAACAGGTAGTCGACGACTATCACGCCCGAGACAGGCACAAATATAACGGACAGGTAAAACAAAAAATCCAGAAAGTAATCGAGTATGTTCATGAAGGCCGCCAGGGTACCGAGGGAGCCCATGACTACAATCAAAATGCCGCTAGGTAACTGCGGCGCTGTGCTCTCAACACTGAGCATCGTGCTATACAAATTCAGTGAGTTCAGCACCCAACTGCCAAAAATCACGATCGCAAAGGCAGACCATCCAATCCCGAGAAGAATCATGATGCTTAACAGGTCATCATCGGCAAGTGCTGTGGAGGCCAGCGCTCCCGCAGAGGTCACAGTCAGGTTGATAAAGAAATAAGCGACAATCACTGCGTAAACAGCCCCGCGCCAATGTCGAATGAAGCGCGTAATATCGGGCAAAATTACGGCACCCACAATGACCGCACCAACCACCGAAGACACCCCGTCGCCAAATGAAATTTCGTTCTCTCCCGCCGATCGCATAACCTGTTCCAGCGAATTCACCTCAAGAGAACCGAGTATCAACTGCGCGGTGACAACCATCAGGACCGGGACGAGCAGCATCGACAGGAGATTAATCATTCTGAAGCCGAAAACCGTGGTCACCGTCATCAAGATGCCAGCAAAGAGTTCGACCGGCCAGGCAGGGATACTCCGATCAAACAAGTCCTCCGCCAGACGCAGGACGGCACCGCTGAACAGGTCGATATTCACACCGAACCAACCCAACAGTGACAGGGCGAAAGCCAGGTTAACCAACGCCGCGCCCCGGCTACCAAAAGCAACCTGGTTCAACATATAGGAGCTCAACCGAGAGTCAGCGCCAATCCCAGCTGCCAGGCTACCCAAAAAGGTCAGGATTATCGCCCCAACCAGCAGTACCTCAGCAGTGAGCATTGGCGACGCTACAACCGCAACCTCCAGACCGGTTAGAAATGTTGGCAATGAGAATGACACCATGGCCGCCACCAGCGCGACTCTAAACCAGCCAACGGTATGCTCATCGGGGACCGGTTCCGTGGCGAATTCATTCGTCTGTTCACTCATCGTGGGCAGGTAGGCCTTTTGATTATTGTGGGACTCTATACCGAAACCCGGGATCGGTATCCGACGGGCAGGCATTCATAACTTGCGTAAAGCCTACCCTAAAACCGGAGTTCTGACCTAACCCCAGGCTTGCGCACAGAAAACAGTCAGACCATACTGTTTCTTTCGAAATCTTGATCGACATCAATTCCTCAGCCGTCCGCCGCTTCTATGCTCGACACTGGTAAAGGCAACACGCGCGAGTACATACGATGGTAGAGACACTGACTGGCAATAACCGCTCAGCGGGAACCCCTTATACACAACTGCTCGATGCAGACACCCACCCGGTACGTGACATCCTGAGACTGGATTCACCCATGCCACCTGGCCCGACCAAGGTGCCCGCGGAGGTGTATCACTCCCGTGAAGTGCACGAGCAGGAAATAGAGAACATCTGGAAGAAAACCTGGCAACTGGCCTGCCATGAAGATGAACTCAAGGAAGTCGGTGATTATGTTGTCTACGATATTACCCGGCTGTCATTTATCGTGGTGAAAAGCGCAGAAGACGAATACCGCGCATTTTACAACCAGTGCCTGCATCGCGGCAGACAACTCGCTGATCATGCGGGAAAGCGTGCTCGCCACTTCCGCTGCTCTTTCCATGGCTGGAGTTGGAACCTGGATGGCAGCCTGAATGAAATACCCTGCCAGTGGGACTTTCCCTCTATCGATGAGGCAAAGTACAACTTACCAGAGGTGCAGGTAGCGCGCTGGGGAGGTTTTGTCTTTATCAATCCCGACGCGGATGCGGAACCGCTTGAAGACTACCTACAGGATCTGGCCGACCACTTCACCCTGCTGCCCTTTGAACGTCGATACAAGGCGTTACATGTAGCGAAGGTGTTGCGCTGTAACTGGAAGCTCGCCCAAGAGGCCTTCATGGAGGCCTATCACGTCGTGGCCACTCATCCCACCATTCTGGATGTGCTGGGGGATGCGAACACCAAATACGACGTGTTCGGCAACTACTCCCGGGCAATATCTCCACAGCAGGTAGAGAGTCCGCATATAGCGCACTACACGCCCGACGAGGACGCCCGGGAGTTCACACGCTGGAAGCATCCACTTAGCGGTCTGCTCTACGAGCTGGGTGACGATGGCCTGGTTCATGTCAGCAAAAATGGCAGTCACTTGAGTCGATTCGAGGCGGATGGTACCTGGGTTGACGGGGCAATTACCCATGCCGATCCCAATATGTGCAACTGGGTGGGTGGCAAACAACTGCCAGACAGTGAAAACCTGCCACTGAGCCGGGTGCGCGAACCGGGTCCGGGGGAAACCAAGCGCTCGATACTCGCCGCAGAAGAAAGGGAACGGCTGCGCGAAGAGCTTGGCGACATGATGGACAAGGTGTCGGACGCAGAACTTGTTGACGTGGCCTACTTCAGCGTCTTCCCCAACTGGCACCCGTGGGGTTCCTTCAATCCCATCTTTTACCGGTTCCGGCCCAACGGCGACAACCCGGACGAATGCATACACGAATGCTGGTACATGATGCCTGTACCCGAGGGACAGGAACGACCGGACCCCGCGCCCGTCACCTGGCTTGATGCCGACGCTGATTACACAGATGTCGCTGAACTAGGCGCGCTGGCCAAGGTTTTCAACCAGGACGTTCACAACCTGCCTCAGGTACACAAGGGCCTGAAGGGCATGAAGAACCCCGAGGTGATTTTTGCCGACTACCAGGAGTCCAAAATTCGACACTTCTACCAGCACTACAAAGCCCGCATGGGCATGGATTAACCCACTGACAATGAGAATAAATCAATGAACAAAGCACTGGCAGACTATGATTTCTTTGACCCTGAGGTCATTGAGTGCCCTTTCGACTTTTACCGCGCAGCGCGTGAGGAGGCACCGGTCTACAAGCTGCCGGATAGCGATATCTATTTCGTCAGTCGCTACGAGGATGTTCGCCAGGCGTTGAAACGCACCGAAGAGTTTTCCAATAACTTCGCTGACAAACTCAACGTACCGTTAAAAAACCCGGCCGCTGAAGCGGAATATGAACGCGGCTGGGAGCCCGTCGATACCCTGCTGACACTCGATCCGCCCCGACACAAGGTCTATCGCTCCCTGCTGAACAAAGTGTTTTCCCAAAAACGCGTCGACGGTATGCAGACTTACATGGAGCAGATTGTCCATGAATTGATCGACGGCTGGATCGACCGCGGAGAAGTCGATCTACTCAACGAGTTTTGTGTACCCTTCCCGATCTGGGTTATCGCCGACCAATTGGGGGTCACCCGCGATGACATGGCGTTCTTCAAACACGTGTCAGACTGTTTTGCTTCGCGGCTCTCCGGATTCGCTGACGAAGACAAGGAACTGGAGGACGCGCGGGCCATAGTGGCGTTTCAACACTACTTCGTAGGCAAAATTGAACAGCTCAGGGTAATGCCCCAGGACAGCATTATCTCCGATCTGGCCCACGCGCGAATCGAAGATGATCGCTTGCTGACCCATGAGGAACTGCTCAGTATCATCCAGCAGCTACTGGTTGCCGGCAATGAGACGTCGCGCGCCACTATTGCCGGCGGGGTCCTGGACCTGATCCAGAACCCCGAGCAATACCAAAAGCTGCAGCAAGACCCTGGCCTGATACCCAATGCCGTAGAGGAAATCCTGCGACTTGAGACCCCGTCCTGCGGCCTTTGGCGCCTGGTAACCCGTGATACTGAACTCGCGGGCGTAGCCATTCCCAAGGGGGCCTTGCTGATGGTTCGGTTTGCCTCGGCCAATCGCGATGAGGACGTGTTCGAACAGCCGGAGACAATGGATATTTGCCGCCATAATGCCGGCGATAATCTGGCGTTTGGTAAAGGCGTCCACTTCTGCCTTGGCGCTCAACTGGCCCGCAAGGAACTCACCGTGGCATTTGCGGCACTGCTGGAGCGCACTGAAAACTGGCGCCTGACCGAGGGTAAAAACAACCTGCGTCACTGGCCAAACATGATCTTGCGGGGTCTGGAGCAACTGCATATTCGGTTTGACAAGCGCTAAAGCGCGACAGGCATTATACTGGCTCGCGAACCGGGACGACGACACCGCTTCGCGGCAACTGCTGCGGGCCATCCCAGACGATAATTATCCCCTTCACCGCTGAGGGGCATCGATAAAGATAAGGATTAACCGTGCCAGCTTTTTACAAAGAATGGTTCTACCGCGCCAGGCTGAAACTCGTCGGGAAGATGCTGATGAAGCCACAGCCGCGGCCAATGGCACTCGTAGGCCAGGGTTCCTCGACCCAGCTATGCCGTACGATAAGTCAGTTTGGCGTCGCCAACCTTCTCGTCGTGACAGACAAGCCCTTGAGGGAGCTCGGAGTATTGGACGGCACCCTGGCGGCACTGACCAGTCATGGCATCGAGTATCAAATCTATGACGGCGTGTTGCCGGATCCTACAAAACAGCTCGTTGATGACGGCATAGCCCTGTTGAACCAGCACCACTGCGATGCCGTCCTGGCCTTTGGCGGTGGCTCATCCATTGACTGCGCCAAGGTGGTAGCTCTGGCGGCGGCAAATGCCTGCCAGGCTGAAGATTGCATGGGTGTAAACCAGTGCGACCTGCCGGCGCTACCACTTTTCGCTATCCCCACAACCGCGGGTACGGGCTCTGAGGGCACTTGCATCGCCGTGATCTCCGATAACGAAACCCACGACAAATCGGCAGTCATTGATAATAGCCTGATACCCAAGGCGGCCGCACTGGATCCCGGGCTGATGCTGGGCCTGCCGCCTGCCATGACGGCGGCCACCGGGCTCGATGCGCTCACCCATGCTATCGAGTCTTACATCGGCGAATTCGGTAACGAGGAAACCGACTTTTATGCACTCGCTGCGGCGCGACTCATTTTTCAGTACCTGCCCACAGCCTGTAGCGAAGGTAACAATGCAGAAGCCCGCGAAGCCATGGCACTGGCTTCATTCTACGGTGGGCTGGCAATTACGCAGGCATTGGTGGGTTACGCACATGCGATCTCACACAATCTCGGCGCACGGTATGGGATCGCCCACGGCCTGGGGAATGCACTCGCCCTGCCTCACGTACTGGAATTACTCAAGACGGACGCTGCCCCGAAGATGGCAGCAATCGCTGTTCACGCGGGTATTGGAGATGCGGGGGAGAGTGACTCGGTGCTCGCCCAGAAGTTGATTGACCAGGTGTGGGCGCTAAACCAGCAAGTCGGGATTCCCGCAACCCACGAGGCGATCAAGAACGAGGACCTGGACGAATTGGTCACGTTGATGCTGGCAGAGGGCGCCAGTTACCCGACGCCCAGGTTCTTTGAGCCGGAAGAGTGTCGCGGCATTTTGCAACGCATCAGCGCAGCATAATTTTCACGCAAACCGGCAATCGATACAGGAATCAATGACGGGGAATAAGCGTCTACCGCTGGACCGAAGGAGATTCCTTGGTGCGGCAGCCGCTGGTCTGGGCGCGATGGCGCTGCCGGGCTGTAGTGATACGCCAGAGCCAGGGCGCTACACAGCGCAGGATATCCAAAAACTGGCGCAGCAGCGGGCAACAGAGGCCCAGAGCGCAGGCCAAGGGCCCTATGGTGTACAGGTCTTCAGCGGTTACCGCGGGCTGGCTGACCTGCCCTGGTTTGAACTGGACGACTCAGGCATGCTGCACTGTGTCGGCGAGACAGTGCCTCATAGCATCGACGTACATGCCCACCTGGGTATGTCGGTCCTGTTTAGGCCGAAACTGGATCTACAGGCCACAGCGCCGAGGGTTCGCCATCTTCTGGATTGCGACGCTACCGATCCTGGCTGCAATCTGGACCTCGATATCTACATCAACGGGAACTTCACGGAGGAAGCACTCAGCGAGTTGCGTCTGAACACGATCGCCCAGGGTCTATGGGGGAGCCCGTTCGCGGTAACCCAGACGATTCCCGGCCTCTTGACCGAAATGGATGCGATGCGGGTTGATCGCTCTTTCATCCTACCCATCAAACTGGGCTTGCCCTTTGGGGATAGTCAAACCGAACATTGGGCTGATGAAATCGTCCGGGCTGGCGCCGGCAGTCGCCTGATTGCCGGGTTGTCTGTTCACCCAAGAAGTAGCGACAGTATCGCAGAAATGCAACGTCACGCCGCGTCCGGTGCCCGACTGCTCAAGTTACACCCGACTGTGCAGCAATTTTATCCCGACGACCCACAGGTGATGCCGCTTTACGAAGAAGCACAGCGGCTGGGACTGGTTATTTTTTTCCATGGCGGGCGCGCCGGAATAGAGCCCGAGTCCAGGCTGCGCTACGCCATGCCAAGACACTACGAAGCTGTGCTTGCGGATTTCCCCAAGCTACCCGTTATTCTGGGTCATGCGGGCGCCAGGGACAGCGAGGACATGGTCAAGATTGCCCAGCAATACCCCAATGCCTGGTTGGGCACGCACGGGCAGGGTGTCACGCGTCTGCACGACATCATTCGGCGAACCGGCGGTGAACGCCTGTTATTTGGCAGCGACTGGCCGTTCTATCACATCGGCGCATCCCTGGCCAAGGTACTGATCTGCACCGACCACCCCGGTGGAGACAAGCTTAGAACCGCCATCCTGCGCGATAACGCCCTCGCCCTGTTCCCCGAGTTGAACTCATCGACGGTCGCCTGAGGGCACACTGTCGCGGACACACAAAGTATCGACCTGCCCCTTGACCAGAGCACGTAAGCAACGTTTCATGTAGCTCACCAAACACGGGAGAGATCACCATGACTTGCGCGCTGATGCGAACTATTACTCTACTGCTGGTGCTGGCCTCAACCGCTGTGCAGGCAGAAGACAAAGCCAATATCGTGATCCTCGCCACCGGCGGAACCATTGCCGGCTCGGCAGAGAGCCAAACCCAGGCCGGCTACACCTCAGGCCAGGTGGGTGTCGAGGTCTTGATTAATGCCGTTCCCCAGATCGAGGAACTCGCCAATATCAGCGGAGAACAGGTCGCCAATGTTGGCAGTCAGGATATGTCCGATAGCATATGGCTAACGCTGGCTGACCGCGTCAATAACCTTCTGGCAAAGCAGGAAGTCGATGGGATTGTCATCACTCACGGCACCGATACGCTGGAAGAGACCAGCTACTTTCTGCACCTGGTTATCAACAGCGATAAGCCCGTGGTTATGACCGCCGCCATGCGACCCTCTACCGCCCTCTCCGCTGATGGTCCCTTGAACATCTACAACGCGGTCGCCGTGGCGGCAGACCCACAGGCGCGCGGCCGCGGCGTCCTGGTTGTTGCCAACGACGATATCCATGACGCACGCTCCTTCACCAAGACCAGCACCACCGATGTCCAGACTTTCAAATCTGGCGAATACGGACTGGCCGGCGTTAGCCTGTACGGACAGAACCGCTGGTTTCGCGGATCTTTTCGGCGCCATACCAGCAATAGCGAATTTTCGGTCGCGGACGTAGAGCAACTGCCCAGGGTAGACGTAATCTACATAACGGCCGACGTGTCCCCCGATCTCATAGCGGCCGCCGTTACGAATGGTGCACAAGGGATTGTCACGGCGGGTGTGGGCAATGGCAATATGACCGGGCCCGCGCGTGAAGCGATCAGCGAGGCGACGAAAAAAGGCGTGGTTGTCGTTAGAGCCAGTCGGGTGCCAACAGGAGCGGTTGGCCGCAATGTCGAAATCAACGATGACGAAATTGGCTCAATCGCCTCTGGCGAGCTAAATCCCTCGCGAGCCCGGGTGTTACTGAAACTGGCACTGTTGAAAACGAAGGATCCCGAAAAGATTCAACAATACTTCATTCAATACTGAGTAGGTTCCGAGGCCGAGACCCGGCAGACTGTGCATAAGCCACCAACGCTCTGTAATTGAGCTATATTGTCGGCTGTAAATAGTGAGCCGCCAAGCGCTGAAGGCACTGGCTTTATAAGGAGAAATAACAATGACCAAAGTAAGTGACGCTGAGTACGACGATTTTTTCGCCGCCGTTAACGAGGCTTCCGCCACTGCCACCTGGTGCGCCCTGGCCAATATCGACAAGGGCGTTCCCCGTGTCCGCATGGTGCACCCACCTGGGAAGGCGATGTTCTATGGATCGCAACGGGCAAGAGCACCGCTAAGGCAAGGCAACTGGCCGAGGATCCAGCTGTGGATATACAGTGGCAGGTAGCCCCGCCAGACTTCGTTCACGTCATGGTGTCAGGCACGGCGGAGTTACTCGATGATCCCGCGACGCGTGAGCATGTATGGAAGGTCATGGACTACGACTTAAATGATTTTTGGCCCGAGGGACCTGAAACCGAGGACTTTGTCGCCATCAAAATCACCCCGCACCGCGTTGAATTGTCCAAGATGTTCGGCACAGTCGACAAAAAAGTGTGGCGCAAATAGCGCCCCAGCGCACGTCTAGCTGACGGCGTAGGGCTGCAAGCGGTACACATCACCGTCGCGGACAATGTGCCCCGCAGTGGCGCCGGCAAAGTGGGTCCCGATTATCAGCGTGGGCGTATCGGCATACTCTGCGAAAACCCGCCTGCGCGTCGCATCAGCCCGTTTCGCATCCAGGTCGGCTGCACTGCCCCAATCAAGGCGCGCCATCTGGCAGGGATGATGCACAAAATCGCCGGTGATAAGCCCCTGCTCCCCACCCGACCGAATCCGAATACTGACGTGGCCCGGGGTATGCCCAAGCGTCGGCACCAGCGCCACTTCGTCGCACACCTGGTAATCTGTCTCTACCAGGTCCATGACCCCAGCGCGCGCTATTGGTGCCACCGAGTCATTGAACACGCGCTGATTAAACTCTTCGATATCCGTGCGACTGAAGTGGTCAAATTCGTCCTTGGCAATCAGGTAACGCGCGTTGGGGAAGGTTGGGACCCACTCCCCGTCAACCAGCATGGTATTCCAGCCCACATGATCGACATGCAGGTGCGTGCATAGAACACAATCCACTCCTGCCAGATTAAATCCCGCTGCGGCGAAATCATCCAGGAAGGCAGTTTGCAGCTGATGCCAGTCCTTGTAAGGCATGCGTTCCTTCTCATTACCGACGCAGGTATCCACAACAATGGTCTTGTCGCCAGCTTCAATAACGAGGGCGTGGATGCTAAAGCGCAACTCTCCCTCTTCATCCATAAATTCCGGGTACAGCCACGATATTTCACGGCAGGCCTGCGGGGAGGCATCAGGCAAGATCCAACTGGCTCCGCCGCAGGTCTCCATCTCCACAATTTTTGTGACCGTGACATCACCGATACGCCATTTCTGCATAGTTCGATTACCTCAGTTTTTTGTACTGACCAGACCGCGCCCCATCATCCAGGGCAAGTCCAGCAGTGTCTTTATGCCTGGCTCAGCGGCAATGACATACGGAACAGCATTGAGCGCATGCATACCGGTGGCCAACAAACCGTCATCGATCCAGGAGTGCGAAAAGTCTATCTGCATGCGCGGTTGCCCTTCCAGGGTCACCGTATTGTCACCGGTAGGCCAGGACGGTGCGACGGATTCGTGCATCCGCCATACCGTTTCGTGGACAATTATCTCGCGGCCATTGGCGATACCCTTCCACTGCCAGTGCTGACCCGCGATCGAGTCTTTGTTCATGGGGCCTGCGGCGGGATTTAAGTCAGTTGGCGCATAGGCCAATTCGCGATTGTCAGTGATGTCATCCAGAACCAGGCCCAGGCCGTCGGCTATCAGCTGGATATTCTCTCTAAAGAGCCCGGTCAGCCAATGCTGATGGCGGCTCGCCGTCAATGCAAATTCTTCATCAGTCTTACCAAACCCCATCATCCCGAACATGATTTCGGGACTGGGATAAAATTCAAAATTGGTAATCTCGCGGACGTAGACCTGGTCAATACGGCGCGACAATGCTGACATCGTTAGCGGCAGCAAATCTCCCAACCAACCCGGGTTAAGGCCGGTTGAGTGGAAAGTAGTCCCGCCCTCACGACAGGCCTCTTCCAGGCGCGATACTAATTCGGGGCCATGTACGGATGGGTACATGTAGCCCACGGTAGTGATCACGTTCTTGCCTGACGCCAGCAGCCTGCAGATAGCATTGATATCTGCATCAGGATCATCGCCGTAAACCAGCGAGGGTAGCGGAGTATGGATAACGACATCTGCATCGGTTGCCAGCATCGCCTCAAAATCCTGGCTGGCTGTGATACCAAGCGCCTCTATACCAGCAATCTCGCCGGCGTCGCTACCCGCCTTTTCTGCTGAGTATACGTATAGACCTACGAGATCCATGTCGGGACGCTCGGCCACACTTCTAACAACGCCCTTGCCGAGGTTGCCACTGGACCACTGTATTACTCGCGTTGTCATGCCACACTACTCCGATTCAGAACCTGCCCCCCAAGACGCATCCTGGTCACCGCTGCGAATTCGAACAGTCTTTCGCTGACCAGCTGGAGCCGAAGGCAGTTTACACTACTGCAGAACCGGAGTGGGCTGGCAGCCTTAGAATGCCTGTCAGTTATCTGGTTGGGATAGAAGCCTGCGCGATACACGCAGCTGTCTGAAATCCTTAAACCAAGCGAGCTGAGAAGGTTACGAGGTAACGCCATGTCTCGTATAAACAAAAAAAGCTGCTAGGCTATGAAAGAACACTACCAGCCTTAAGGCAGAGAATGCCCCGCACCACACTATCGCTACACACTACTGTGTACTCACGACCCCGGCCCAGAGACCAATCGCGTGGCTAAATCGTTGCATGCCTTGTATCGCGATACGCGACAGCAGTCGCTGTCGATTTGTTCGCCTCTTGAAATCGAAGACTACGGCCTGCAAGCCGAAGCTTTTGTCAGTCCACCGAAGTGGCACCTGGCCCACACTTCCTGGTTTTTTGAAACTTTTCTGCTGAAGCCATTTAGCGATACCTATGTCTCGCCGGACTCGCGCTTCGAGATTCTCTTTAATTCTTACTACAACGGGATAGGTGAGCAGTTCCCCAGGCCGCAACGAGGGTTGTTGTCACGCCCAGGCCTCGAAACGGTAAAAGACTATCGCCGGGCAGTCGATACAGCGATGGCCCAGCTTCTCGAGATTGACAGTGGTAGCGATCGAGAGACGATCTTCGCCCGAACGGTCCTGGGAATAGAACATGAACGCCAGCATCAGGAGCTTTTTTTCACCGACATCAAGTACTCACTGGCCATCAATCCGCTGGCGCCGGCTTTCAGTGACACCCGTCTGCCAACGGAGAACGCCGGTCAAACCATGGGCTGGCTGGATTTTGCCGGCGGCCTGCAGGCAATCGGCTTTAATGGCGAGGGGTTCTGCTTCGACAATGAGTTACCGCGGCATAAAGTTTTCCTCAATGATTTCCAGTTATCCAGCCGCCTGGTAACTAATCGCGAATATCAGCTATTCGTTGATGATGGCGGCTATGAGGACCCGCAACTCTGGCTTGCGGACGGCTGGGCGACTGTCCAGGCGGAAGGCTGGAAAGCACCGCTCTACTGGCGTGACAATGATGGCGAGGCACTGGAATACACCCTGCATGGCTTGCAAACCCGCAGACCCAACGTCCCCGTCAGCCATGTCAGCGGATACGAAGCCGATGCCTACGCCCGCTGGGCGAGCGCGCGCCTGCCTACCGAGTTTGAATGGGAAATCGCAGCGCAACAAACAGGTCCGGGTAATGACGGGCACAGCTGCGGGATGGATACAGGGCTCTACCACCCGAGGCCCGCAGGAGACACAGAAGGCCTGCAACAGTTATACAGCGATTGCTGGCAGTGGACCCAGAGCGCCTATGGCCCCTACCCCGGCTATCGACCCTCCCCCGGGGCTATCGGTGAATACAATGGCAAATTCATGAGTAACCAGTGGGTCCTGCGAGGTGGTAGTTGCGTCTCCAAATTCGCACAGCTCAGACCCAGCTACCGAAACTTCTTTTATCCCCAGGATCGCTGGCAGTTTAGCGGGATTCGGCTGGCACGTGACCTACAGTAATTCGGAACCAGGACAGCCCTCGATACGATGACACAGCAATCGCCAAAGACAGGACAGGTTACCTTCAGCAACGAGCATCCCGCACTGGGGGACAGCCGCGCGGAGCTACTGAGCGGGCTGAACCAACAGCAGAAGACTATTAATCCCAAGTACTTCTATGACGAACAAGGCTCTCGCCTTTTTGACCAGATTACCCGGCTACCCGAGTATTACCCCACTCGCACCGAAGTTGAAATTCTCACTCAATACCGTCGCGAGATCAGCACGGTCTGCGAAAAGGATTGCATTTTCATCGAACCAGGTAGTGGCAATTGCGCAAAGGTACGCCTGTTGCTGGACGCCTTACACCCCGCCGCCTATGTGCCGATCGACATTTCTGCTGACTTTCTCCAGCAGGCCGCACAGCAGCTTGGCAGGGAGTATCCATGGCTGAATGTGCACGCTGTCTGCGCGGATTTCAATAAGAAATGGACCTTCGTAGAGGCCCTGCCGGCAGGAAAACGCGTGGTGTTTTATCCCGGCTCGACGATCGGCAACCTTGAGCCACAGGCAGCGACAGACTTTCTTCGGAGGGTCAAGGACCTGGTAGGCCCCGATGGTGGCGCGCTGATCGGGGTAGACCTTCACAAGTCTGAAGATCGACTCAATGCGGCCTACAATGATTCAGCCGGCATCACTGCGGACTTCAATCGCAACGTGCTTACGCGAGTGAATGAGATGCTTGACGCAGACTTCGAGCATGCCCGGTTCAGACATCGCGCCTTCTACGACAGAAACAAGCGCCGTATCGAAATGCACCTGGTCAGTCAGGAGGCACACAGTGTGCGGTGCAATGGCAGCACTATATTCTTCGGGGAAGGTGAATCCATTCACACCGAAAACTCCTACAAATACACCCTGAAAGGTTTCTCACAACTGGCCAGCAAGGCGGGCTTTCGCGTAATGCATTCCTGGCTGGACGATGAGGAGCTGTTCAGCGTGCACTACCTGCAAGTCGCAAGTTGACGACTCTCAGGCCACCTGAACTCCCTTCCAGAAAGCCACATAGCCGGCAATTTCACTAGCAGCCGACTTGGGTTCGGGGTAATACCAGGCAGCGTCAGTATTCACCTGCCCGCCGACGGCGATACTGTAATATCGCGCAGTTCCCTTCCAGCCACAGACGGAGGTATGGTCACTAGCCTGCAGATATTGCGTGTCGACATCGCCGGGCGGAAAATAGTGATTCCCCTCTACCACGATGGTCGCATCTGAGTCCGCAATCACCTGATTGTTCCAAGTCGCTCTCATAATGTTCTCCTGGCGTATCCTGCTTTTGGCATTGTACATCTCTCACGGTATTCGATACGTTGCTCTGAACAGCTTGGATTTCGGTGTTTGGATTGTCGAACCGGCACGACCATGAGAGGAGTACTATGCCGCGAAAAAGAATTGTAATTATTGGTGCCGCGGGCAGGGTCGGATCGCACATTGCCTTCGAGTTACTCCGTGGAGAGTATCATCTGGCACTGGTTGACCAGCTACCCCAGTCATTCATGGAGCAGAGGGCCGGCCGTCTTTTGAATGACGCCCGCCTGTCCTCACCTCGCACGCCGGGCACTGTCAGTGTTTATGGTGACGTCAATGCATTGGACGCCGTCGCAGTCGCCGACATACTGATCAGCGAAAGTCCGGACCTGGTGATCAATTACGCTATCCCCATTACCTGGGATGCAGCCAAAAGACTACCCAACTACGACAGGATCAGTGCTGCTGGTCTAGGGGCGTTCACCCCCATCCAGGTGGCCACACCGCTAAAGGTCGCTGAAGCGATCGCGCATGCCGATGTGGGTTGCCGCTATATGGTAGGCAACTTGCCGGATATCACGATTCCCGTAATAAACAATTGCGCGAGTAATCGACGTCTCCAGAGCGCGCTTTGCGGTGCCGGGAATGTAGGGCTGAACCAGGTGGCCATGCGTCAGCAGGCAGCTATGGACCTGGAGTCCGATGAGGTAGAGGTTTCACTGGTTTCCCACCACCTGCACTGGGTGGCACCGAGAGAACCGGGCTACAGTAACGAGGGTCCTTTCCTCGCCCAGGTCAGGGCAAATGGTGAGGATGTCAGCGAACGTTTTCCTGACTTACGAAAACTCATGAATACCGCGGTGCAGAGATTCTACGAACCAGGCGCTGAGTTTTCGTCTACCACCGGCATCCTGGCAAGTCGAGTCGCAATGGCGCTGCTCGATGAAACAGAAGCAACCCACGCGCTGCATGTCCCGGCGCCCAATGGTTTAGCCGGCGGGTACCCGGTGGAAATCCGTCAGGGGAACATCGAGGTTTGCCTGCCGTCGGAATGGCGTCTTGAGGATGCCATTCAGGCGATGACCGATTGCCACAAACTTGACGGCGTCGACCGGGTTGCACCTGACGGCTCGGTGCATTTTACCGACAAGGCCCGCCAGATCCTGAAAGAAGAGACCGGCTTTATACTGCCGCAGATTATGGCGCCGACCGATATAGAGGACTTGGCCAAGGCGCAGATAGCAGCCATGGAGGATTGCTTCGCCAAAGCCGGCTAGTCTGGCGCGTCGGCACTGCTGGTACACGGCCCGGCACCGGGCTATCCGGGCAACACATCGCGTCATGGTATCAGTGCAGCTCAACCGTTAAAGATGCGAGTCCATGCATGACATAGCTGGGTATAACCGCTGGATCAGCCTCGCTGCTAACGAGCGTTATCCTGGAAGTCTGCGCAAGGAGTTCAGTCAGCAGCGTCCGGGCTACTTCCCGGGCGAGATTCGCACCGATGCAGACGTGGGGGCCACTGCCAAAACTGAGGTGACCTGCAGGATTTTCTCTGTGCAGGTCGACCTCGTTAGGGCAGGCAAATGCGCTCTGATCGCGATTACCGCAGGCATATAGCAGCCAAACCATACTACCCTGTGGTATCTCTACATCGCCCAGCGCAGTGTCAGCCGTCGCCACCCGGAACATACCTTGTACCGGCGGCTCGAGTCGCAAAACCTCCTCAGCAAAGGAAGCTATCAAGTCCGGGGACTTGCGCAGCTTGTCCTGAAGTACCTCGTCAGTTGCCAGGGCTTGCGCGGCAAAGCCTATCAGTTTGGTAGTCGTGTCGGCGCCGGCCCCGATAAGTTGCGAACAAAAGCCCACTTTCTCGGCAAGCGACAGCGGCGCATCGACAGAGGATTTTGCCGTGGCAATGGCTGACAACAGGTCGTGGCCGGGCGCTTTTTCCCGCGACACCATCTCCGCTTCAAAAAAAGCCCAGAAATCCATCTGGTCATCAATGACCTGCCTGACACTGTCTGGTGACATCGAAGAGCCTATCGATGCGTTGATCGCAGTGGCCCAGCGGTAGAAATCCTGCGAGTGCTCTCGCGACATGCCCAGCAAGGCTGCCAGGCAGTGAATAGGCACAGGGACAGCCAGCTCCGCCACCAGGTCCAGCGCTACACCACGATCAACGCTGGCGATTGCTTGCCTCGATATCTGGACAATATCGTCCCTGATTCGCTCTATCGCTGAGCGCCGCAAGGCCGCATTGAGCAAGCGCCGATGACGGGTATGGTCTGGCGGGTCCGCCGTGAACAGTACATTTCCTCTACTCAGTACTGTGTGCGCACGGTTGACGTCATCTTCAGGATACTCCGCGAGAGCACCCGCGATCACCTCTGCCGCTGCCTGTGAAGAAGGCCCGAGTGGATTCTGGCTGGAAAACAGGTTTGGCTGGCGGTTCACCGCCTTGATGAGCTCATGGCGAGTGACGACAAAGATATCCTGGTCTCGCAGGTACAGCACATCGCCCTGCGCTCTCCACTGCTCATACAGGTTATAGGGCGAGCGCAGCTGGGCCTGATCGAGAGCGAACAAGGCGCTCTGCTGCTGTTCAAGCGTCACTGTACCGTGCCCCTTGTCAGGGGCTGGCTGTGACGAGCCAGGCTGCGGCCACCATCCGCACACCCTCGGATGACTCGAATGGAGCCAGCGCATCCCTGACAGCGTTGACGGCCTGCTGGCCCTCTTCCGCATCATGCTCAGCGAGGTAAGTAGACAGTGGGCCTATCCTGGTCTGGAAGACCATTGTTTCATCAAGGTCTGCACCCATAGTCAATTCCCTGTCGACGGACTCCACGCTAATCTGCCCGAAGCCGGCATCGGCCAACACAGAGCGCAAATGAGCCTCCTCTGCCAGTGAGAACGGCCCCGGCGCATACGGGTCGGGCGCTTCCGCTGGCGGCTGCAATGCCTGGACGATCTGTCCGGGAATGGCAATCCAGGGGTTGGCCATGGGGCTCTGCCAGCACAAGAATACCAGGCGCCCCCGGTCCGAAAGAGCTGTGCGTATATTCGCGAACGCAGCCACCGGATCGGCAAAGAACATTACGCCGAATCGGGAAAACACCAGGTCATGACTGGCCTCGTAGGTTTCGATAGAGGCGTCTGCCTCATCGAAGCTGAGGTTCGGCAGCTTACTGGCCCGCTGGTTCGCTTCTTCGACCATAGCTGCAGAAATATCGACACCCCGCACCTGTGCACCGGTTTCGGCAAGTTGGATGCTGGTACTGCCACAACCGCATCCCACATCGATCACTCGCTGCCCGGCACTCGCGGCAGCTCGATCCAGCGCCGCGGAAGACAATGGTTCAAGCAGGCGGTCTATGATCGGGTAGGATTCCACCCAACTCGCGCCGGCTGAGCCATTCCAATAGGCTATCTGTTCGGTATTGTCAGTCATGGCACCACCTTATTCGGGTCCTGGGTGTGATTATCTTTGCAACGGGGATTGATCCTAACGCGCTTTGACCAGGGAGAACTCGGCCATCAATTCACGATTGCGCTGCTCTCTGGCCGCAATCCGATCAATGTGGCTCTGGTCGCAGCCCAACTCCTGCAGTATCTCAGTGGAATGCTGACCTAATTCCGGCGCGTGCCGCAGCGGGAACTCGCCCGTGTTTTCAAAGCTGACAGGCATTGAAGCGACCCGCATGGGACCCGCCGAGGGATGTGCGATATCAACCAGTGCGCCCTGGTCGGCAATCTGGGGATCCTGGGCGAGATCATCCAGCGTGTTAACACGGGCAACCGGTACATCGAGACTATCGAGCTTGGTACACAGTTCCTCGGTGCTCCAGCCAGACATGGCCTCGTCCAGTAAATCCTGCAAGGCCTCCTTGTTGGCCAACCTTGCCGGTTGTGAGTCGAAGCGCTCATCTTTATGCAGATCCAGGCCCAGCAAACCACAGGTTTCCTCGAAGGCCGCGTCTGTGGCCAGTATCACCGATACATAGCCATCCGCGGTACTGAATATCTGGAACCAGTCAGCGAGAATACCGCTGGTTTCCACCCCATCTCCCTGGAAAGTATGCGACCACATAACATCGGGCCACTGAAAATAGAGTGCCGATGAGAGCATGGTGGTGCGAAGATGCTGGCCCCTGCCCGTCTTGCTGCGGGCCAGCAGGGCGGCGGTGATGGACTGGGCGGTGGTATAGCCGGTGACCTTATCAAAGACCACGGTTCGAACGTTGGTCGGCCTACCCCTACCCTGCTCTGCTGCTGCACCCGCGGTGGCCTGAATCAGCGGGTCATACACACGTCGGTGCCGGTAAGGCCCGGTCTGCCCATAGCCAGTGATGGAGGCGTAGACAAGGCCGGGGTTTAGGGCGCTGAGGGTATCGTAGTCGATACCCAGTTTCTCCACGACGCCCGGGCGATAATTCTCGATTAGTACATCAGCCGACTCCACCAGTTGTAGCAGGATTGCCTTGTCCTCCGGCTCCTTGAGATCTAGCGCCAGTGATCGCTTGTTTCGATTGAGGGTGGCAAACAGGGCGGAATGCCCACCGCGCCTATCGCCCATGAACCTGGCAAGATCGCCAATCATCGGGGGCTCTATCTTTATAATTTCCGCACCCTGGTCCCCGAGGATCATGCCCGCTATCGGGCCTGATACGGTTGAGCCCAGTTCGATAACCTTGAAGCCTTCCAGAGGACCGGCCATAGCTGTTGACCCCTATTGTCAAAAAAGTGCCTTTCAATACTAGCAGATGGTCAGCTGTCGCGATTTTCTTGCTATCATCACGCCCTCAAACGAAGGGAGATCGAATTATGTCACTGCCACAGGACACCAGACCACTGTCAGAGATGCACTTGATGGATCCGGAAATCCTCAAGTGTCCTTATCACTATGACAAGGCACTCAGGGAAACCGCACCTGTTTACCAGGACCCCGATACGGGTGTTTTCGTGGTATCGACCTACGAGTTGGTCCGCGAGGCTCACAAAGCGCCAACGGTATTCTCCAATGAGTTTGGACTGGCCGCAGGTTCCGCCGATGCCATGGACCCGGATATAAAGGAAGCCATGGAATCGTATCCGAGCCTGGGTAAAGGCACCCTACTGACTATCGATGATCCGGAGCACAAGACCTACCGCGATGCGGTGAAAGCTTTTTTCACCGCCGATAATTTCCAGACCTATGAACCCTGGATTCGTGAACTCGCCAAAGGCCTGGTAGACGACCTCGCTCAAAAGAGCAGCTGCGACTTCATCGAGGAGTTTACACGGCCGCTACCACTGCAGGTCATCATGCATGTATTGGGCATTCCACTGGATATGTTCGACAACGCCTTCAAGTGGACTGTGGACAATGTGACTGTGCTTTCCCAGATGGCAGACAAGCAGACCCTGCTGGACGCCCATGCCGGGGTGAAGGAAGAATACGAGTGGTTCGAGCAAGCTCTGGCCGAGCGCAAAGGCAAACCCGTCGAAGACCTGTTGGGCCTGGTTGCCAACATCGAATTTGATGGCAGGCCAGCCACCCTCGGTGAGCAGCTGTCCTATTGCACCCAATTCCTGGTAGCGGGAAACGAAACCACCACCGCGACATTGGCCGAGGGAATGAGGCAGCTTTGCCTGGCCCCGGAGCAGGCGCAAAAAATACGTGAGGATCGATCGCTGATACCCAATCTGGTTGACGAGTCTCTGCGACTGGCCTCTCCAACATCCAACATGTGGCGCCTGACGCGCAGCGACTACGAGCTTGGAGGTGTCAACATTCCCGCCAATAGCATGGTCCTGCTCAAGTACTTTTCCTCCAACCATGATGAATCCATGTTCGAGGAACCACTCAAATTTGACGTCACCAGGGCCAATGCCAAGCGCCACATAGCGTTTGGCTTTGGATCCCATGTCTGTATTGGCCAGCACCTGTCACGCCTGGAAATGATTATTGGCTGGGAGGAGATCTTCAAGCGCCTGGACAACTTCAAGCTGGCCTCTGCCGACGAGGAACTTGAGTATATGCCCAATATTTTGCTGCGCGGACTCGAGGAGATCGCCATTACTTACGATGTGGTCGGCTAAGACCGACCCCGCCTCACCAGGCGGGCGGCAAAATAACGCACTAATGCACAATTCTGATCCGCCATTCTTCTGCGACACTCTGTATAATCGCGATCCACGCGCCCGTAGCTCAGCTGGATAGAGTAACTGGCTTCGAACCAGTTGGTCGGGAGTTCGAATCTCTCCGGGCGCGCCATTTTTATCAACACAGGAACCACTGAATGCTAACTGCCAAGAACCTAGAAAGAATCATGGAGCTGGAGAACAGCCTTAGGGCCGAATACCAGGTTCAGCTGGACGCCAAGTCCGCGGAGATTGAAGCCCGCATCAAAGAGAATGAAGAACAGAAAGCCGTCATCGCCAGGCAACTGGAAGAAATCACCAACATGGCCCCGCAGGTCACCGCTAACAAGCGCGTAGAGCAACTCAATCGTGAGCTGAACCAGCGTTGCGAGAACCTGCAGGAAGAAATCGCCAGCCAGAAAAAGCGCCTGAAGGCACTGCAAAAGGATCTGGCAGCGGATCGCGAAGAGCTGAAGAAGCTACAGCAGTATGATCCGATGCGGATGAAAAAGAACCTCGATGCCAACAAGAAGAAGCTCGCCGAGAAGACCTCAGCGAACGA
>CAZPVJ010000074.1:0-18058 GCA_964590005.1 uncultured Alteromonadaceae bacterium
AGGTGACTGATAACTCGAGAGGCCAACCAGCGCAGAAAGGGACTGGGGTCACTGGTAGCTAACCCGCCCTGGTCTTTGAACTGTTCCGCCATGATTGCCTCCCGGTCGTACGTCTAATCCTTCACGAGTGCGCTGAGTAAACCGACCAGGACGCCGATAGCGGCAGCCTTACCCAGTTTCTGGTGATAGCGCAATCGATGCCACATTTCGAAAGAGGTTAAGGCATCGATGGCTTCTCGCTCCTGTCGCCCCAGCGCTTTTACCTCGGGGAGCCAGTCCTCCAGGTCCTTGCGCAGGCCTCGTTGGTAGCGGGCATAGTTTGTCCGCAGCGTTTCCGAGCGCCAGAGCTGTGACGTGGTAGAAAGAATCTTGTTGGTCTCGATGTCGTAGGCGTCGGCCCGCAGCTCGACCAGGTGTTGAATGCGTTCTTCCCGTGTGCCGTCGCGGTCACCCCCGAGGAACCGCGCCTCGGTCGATGCACCGGTCTGTTCATCTATAGTGGCGAACAGGGTCTCCATGTCGTCAAAGTGACGAAAAAAGGAGCGTATGCCGACGCCGGCCCGGTCCGCTATCTGCTGGGCCGTGGGAATCAGGTTCCCCTCCTCCATCAACGTCAATGCAGAATTGATAATGGATAGCTTGCTGCGCTCACTGCGAGCGCGCCGGCCGTCTACCGCGCCGGAATTTTGCGAGTCTGCCACGTCTGACACATTCCCTGTCGAAGCCGCCGTTTATTGGCATTAATAATGCCATATTATAGACGCGCCCTGTGCAGGGTGGCCAGTGAAATTTCTCCGAGTACGCTACGAGGTGAGCTCCTTCATCAAGGCCTTGGTCTCCTTACTGGCTTCGAGATAATCGAGGAACGCCTGGGCGGGCAGAGACAGCTGGCGCTGCCGCTGACGCACCAGATACCAGCGGGACCGAATCGGTAAGCCCTGCACCTTCAATTCACTCAAGCCTGCCCTGCCCCCAAAAGCCAGGGTGTGAGCCGACAGTATGGAGATACCCAGTCCGGACATGACCGCGTGCTTGATCGCCTCATTACTTTCAATCGTCATACGTACCGATAGCTCCACCCCTTTCTTGCGGAAAAAGCGCTCGATCGCATAGCGTGTACCCGAGCCGGGCTCACGCATCAGGAATGGCTGGTCGGCCAGGTGGTGAAGCTTGAGTGCCTTGCGCGCTGCCAGCGGATGATCCTCAGGGGCAATCGCTACCAGGGGGTTGGGCAGGAAGTCGCTGGCATCAATATCCTCGCTCTCCGGCGGGTGACTGAACACATACAGGTCATCCATGCCTTCGTGCAGGCGATTTATAATATGCTCCCGGTTGCCCACTCGAAACTGCAGATCTATGTTCGGGTACTGCTGGCAAAACGAACCGAGCAGGTGAGGAATAAAGTATTTGGACGTCGTAACCACGGCCACTCTCAATGTTCCCGCATGCAATCCGCGAAAGTCTGCGAGTTGTGCGTCCAGATCCTCGAAACGCGCCAGGATATCGCGGGCCGCCGCTACAACGGCTTCACCACTTTCCGTAAATACCTGGCCGCGACCGACACGCTGGTAGAGTTGTACATCCAGCGCCTCAGACAGCTTCTTTAGCTGCATGGAGACCGTGGGCTGAGTCAGGTGCAGAAACTCTGCGGCGGCAGATACACCCCCTTGCTCGTAGACAGCGAGCAAAATTTCAAGCTGCCGGAACGTACCTATGCGATTATGCAGGCGTGATTTCATATAACATAAGATCTATAGGGCCAGACCCTAATATATCATTTAGTAGATCTTAAGTGTTGCCTCTCTCCACAGATCACCCTGCAGAATTGTCACCCTACATTGCGCGTGTAACCAGGGAGCGCCTTGGGTGGGGGCAATGTCATTGCCAGAAGCGACTACCGGGGTACTGACCCAAGCGTGAGACCGGAGCCCACACTCAAGGTAAGGCTAGCGTCGCCAGTGCCGCTGCCCCACTGGCGGGCGCCCTCGTAGGCACTGGACAGTTGCGCCAGCACTTTCTCGGCTAAGGGGTCTACGGTGCCGAATCGCTCCTGGTAACTCAGGTTACGACGCCGATAGTAGTTTTGCAGGTCCAGTATGATCTGCAGCGCGCATTCTCGAGACTCCTGAGCGTCGCTGCCGCTATCGACCAGGCAGACTTCCAGCGAGTCGGTGTTGTCTTTCATGGCGGCTAGATATTCATACTGCATGGGCGCATTCATCTTAAAGCCTCGGGGAATTGTTCTTCACACAAAAAGTATCCTGCATCAGACAGGTTCGGACAATTCGCATATTTCAGTATATTAATTCGATAAAACCGAGCTATACATAAACCGTTTGCCAGGGCCATAAAGCGACATCAGGCGGCCGGAAAAAGCTGCTGGCGGGCACCCTCAATCACCTGCAAAACCGCAGGGTTCTTGAGGCGTCGTTCGGGAGATATCGCCAGATAAGTTTCGCGAACACCCTCCGCTCTACCGATAACGCGAGCGCTATACATACGCTCTATCTCCGGGGCGATCGCCTCGGGCGCGGGAAAGACGCCGGCATCCCCTGCCCCGAACATCTTCAAGAGCGCACTGTCATCAAATTCAGCAACAACCCGGGGTTCAACATCAATCCGTTCAAACCAGTCATCCAACTCACGCCGCATGGCTGACCCGCGACCTGGCAGCAACATGGGCGCGCCATGGAGTGACCTGGGGAAGTCCCTTTGATATCGACGTAACGCCGCGGGCTTGGAAAACAGCGCTATGCCGCTGTCTCCCAGTGAGTGGTTGTAGGCTTTAACGCTGGTAGTGACGGGCATTCTGCGGTCTGAAAGCACCAGGTCCAGGCGATGAACCGCAAGGTCGGCCAATAGTTCGTCCAGGTCGCCCTCCTTACAGGATAAGCGCATGCCTGACGTCTCCTCCACGACGGGCTGCAACACCCGGTATGCAATCAGCTTGGCGATGGAGTGCACGATACCCACGTTAAGTACCTGGCTGGATGATTGACGTCCGCGTACTACTTGCGCAAGCTCCCCGCCCAGGGAAAAAATATCGTCCGCGTACTGCTTTACCAGGCTCCCGGTATCCGTAAGCACAAGACCGCGTCCAGCGCGCTGAAACAACGACTCACCAACAGCCTCATCAAGCAGCTTGAGTTGCCCGGATATAGTCTGCGGTGTGATATGCAGCACATCAGAAGCCCGGGCGATACTGCCCTCATTGGCCACCGTCCAAAAATAGTGCAGGTGACTGTAGTTCAGATGACGCACAAAGGCTCTCCTGTATGCTGATTCGGTGACTTTGGTCTAGACAATCGTTTTTCAGTGAAAGATCGCCCAAAGCGTGAACGTATCAGGCCTCTTTTTGCCAGCAAGGCGAATCAGACTACTCGGCAAGCCGAAGCACCACTAAGTCGCGATCTCCAGGGCCTGACGACGCATCGCCACCACCTTGGTGGGCCGAATTCGACGCGCCTTCTTTAACGTTTTCCTCACCGCTCTGCGCATGCGTTTGGCGGTACGACTCGCGCCAACGTAAAGATCGCGATGTTCAGTGCTTACGCTGACCGGCGAGAAGCCAGCGAGGCTGGCTCGCATCACCACTCGGATGTCATCGCCACCCCGGGGGCCGTTGAGGTCGCTGATATAAACCTCTACGCCGACCACATCAGCTTCGTAACGTTGTAGATTGCGCTGGATGTGTTTTTCGATCCACTCTCTAATTGCAGGTGTGACGCTAAATGATTGGGATTGGATACTGGTTCTCATGACGTTTCTCCGCTTTCTGGGTGCATCCAGATTACCGCATGCGGAGTGCAATAAAAGTCGATGTATTCTGTGCCAGCATCATAAAAAATCGATGTTTCGCTAAACGCCCGGTCGCCATGGAATTGCCAACGCCTCAGGCGCTCTTGGCGCTTATCAAAGAGGTCTCCTGAAACTGATTCATCTGGTGACTCAGGGCTTCATAACTTGCGCTGGTAAAATTGACGTGACCCAGCTTCCGGCCCGGCCGCACAGACTTGTTGTACCAGTGCAACTTGGAGTGCTCAGACAGGCTCGCCAAAGGTGGGCCCTGGGTCCCTATCAGATTAATCATCCCTGCAACTCCGCGCTCTGCGGTGTTACCCAAGGGTAGACCCGCGATCGCACGAAGGTGATTTTCAAACTGACAGGTATTACTCCCGGACTGCGTCCAATGACCGCTATTGTGAACCCTGGGCGCCAATTCATTGACCAGGAGCTGATCGCCGACCAGGAAGCACTCCATGGCCATCACCCCGACATAGTCCACCGCCTGCATAATCTCAGTCATCATTCGCCGCGCTCGAGCAGCCGTCGTCGCGGGTATACCCGTTGCAGGCGCAATCGATTGACGAAGAATACCCTTGTCATGCAGGTTCTCCGTCAGTGGATAATGGCTGATCTCACCGGAAACACTGCGTAAGGATATTTGCGACACCTCTTTATCGAAGGGGATCCAACTTTCGATAATATGATCACCACCTCCGATTTCAGCGTCGAAGGCCACCGCATCCTCGCGGGTCTTCAATACCCACTGGTTCTTGCCGTCATAGCCTTCTCGGCACGATTTCACCACTGCCGGCAACGACAGGGTTAGGGCGCTGTCTTGAGCACTTACCCCGTAGGTGTACGGAGAACAGGCAATACCCAATGAGTCCAGGAGTTGCTTCTCCAACAACCTGTTTTGGCAGACTTTTATCGCCGCCAGGCCGGGGCGCAAAGGACAGTGCTCGCCCAAACCACTCAGCAATTCCAGGTTGACCTGCTCCTTTTCTACCGTGAGCGCATCGGGCTCACCCAGGTACTGGTATAGCTGATCCGCAGCCTGGCCTGGCTGCCACCTCTGGATCTCGCCCAGTCCTTCAACACAACGCGCATCCTCGTCGGGGTCAGCGATAAAGCTGAACCTGAAACCCAAAGGTATGCCGGCAAGGGCCATCATTCGAGAAAGCTGGCCGCAGCCGGCTATGGCTATGTGCATCACTCCACCTCCTCGGGCACGTTACTGGTCTGGGCGTCACGCCAATCAAGCAGCCGGGCTTGCAACTGCGAATCGCTGGTGGCCAGAATCTGCGTGGCCACCAGCCCTGCGTTATAGGCTCCGGGCTCACCGATCGCCTGGGTCGATACCGCCACACCTCGCGGCATCTGCACGATGGACAGCAAGCTGTCCACGCCATTTAGAGCTTTACTGGTTACGGGTACCGCGATAACAGGCAAACAGGTCATGGCCGCGGTCATTCCGGGCAAGTGAGCGGCGCCGCCCGCCCCGGCAATGATCACGCTGTACTTTTCTGCAGCAACGCGGGCAAATTCATATAATCGGTCAGGTGTGCGATGAGCAGATACGACCGCTGTGTCGTAATCTATACCGAACTCTTCCAGTACCGTTGTTGCATGGGACATCACCGGCCAGTCCGACTGTGAACCCATGATAATGGCGACCTTTCTATTGCTCATGACTGCTACCCCATCATCCATTCAGCGACCACTGCAAAAGTGGGTATACCTATCAAAACATTGAAGGGAAACGTTATCCCCAATGAGGAACTGATAGAGAGGCTGTGGTTGGCATCAGGTAAGGCAACCCGCATAGCAGCGGGCACAGCAATATAAGACGCGCTCGCACCCAACACCGCTAATAGTATGGTGCCCCCCATAGAAAGCCCCATCGTCACCCCAAGCAGGCAGGCCAACGCACCACCCACCATGGGCATGGCCACGCCAAAAGCCAGCATGAAACTGCCCACACGCTTGATATCTTCCAGGCGGCGGGCGGCCATCATTCCCATCTCGAGCAAGAACAGCGCCAGTACCCCATTGAACAGGTCGAAGAAGAATGGCGTCACCTTGTCGATCCTTTCTCCGGCAACAAGGCCAATGATCAGCCCCCCGACCATGAGCAACATACCCTGGTTGAAAAACATTTCGCGCAGCAACTCACTTCGATCAGGACCGGAGTCAGTGTCCGGGATCTGCGCGTCCGGCTGGGAACCACGCTTGGCGAGGGCAAGGCCAACGGCGATAGCCGGCATCTCCAACAGCACCACAAACAGCGGTATGTAGGCTTCGTACTCGATGTTCTGCGCTTCCAGGAATGCCACGGCGACGGCATAGGTTCCTACACTCACAGAACCGTAATGGGCAGCGATCGAGGCCGCGTCAAAGCGTCTCAGCTCACCGACGTAGTACAGAATGGGAAAGGCAATTACAGGCAGCAGCAGCCCAAGCAGAATCACATAGGCTGACTGAAGCACTAGCTGCCAGGAGGCATGCTCGGCCAGTGCGACCCCACCCTTCAGGCCAATCGCCACCATCAAGAACAGCGTGAGGCTCTGGTAAAGGCTTTTTGGGAAATGGATATCGGCGCGAACAAGCGTCGCAAAAACACCGAGCAGGAAAAACGCTATGCCAACGTCAAGCTCCACCTCTTATCCCGCCTGCGCGGCCTTGGCGACAGTTCGTACCGGAGTGGGCGTCGAGGGGCCAGCCAGCGGCACAGCAGCGCGCTTCTGCAGAGCTGACCTGAAATTGATAATGCTTAGCCCGGTCAGGCCCAGGCCCAGTGCCAACAAACTGAATCCAACACTCGCCTGTGGAACGATTACCACGCCAAGTGCGATAAGCGCACCGCCTACAACTATACTGAACTTGAACTGCTTGCCTGTCATAACATGGGCCTCCTTGTACCGGCGCAGATAGAAGCCAACCATGGCTCTACATGAACCGTATTGTGCAGGAAGCACTGGATAGATAATAATAGATATTATTGAACTGTTATATATCAATAAATCTATTATTTGAAGTGGACTTGGCTCGCCGTTGAGACAAGAATTGATCGGCAAGGACAAGCGACCTGGCGATGTGCAATTAATTCAATCAGCGTCATAACCGTTAACGGAAGACCGGGGTTTTAATCTATAATCTTTGATCCTTGCTTCCTATGGCCAACTACTGTTGCGAAACCCACATGCCTAATTTCCAAAACATGACGGCACACGTAAGGGCGATCACCTGCCTTGCCCTCGTCGCGTTGCTTGGATCTTCAGGTCACAGTCGTGCGCTGGAAGTGCTCACAGTTCATGAGCTGGTGATCCACTGTGGATTTCTGACCACTGATCCGGAGAGCGTCGATGGAAAGTATTGTGTTCGCTACTTACAGGGTTTCATCGATGGCGCTGTGGAGACCGATGCCAGAATAGTGGGGGACCTTGATTCCACAGGTGAGACCAGCAGCCTGACTGAGCGAGCCATGCGCACACGCATGCCGCGCCGCGAACCCTACGACCGCCCGGACAGCCTGGCGGGTTTTTGCCTGGGCGACCCCCTTCCATTGCGGGAAGTGGTGGACACCATTGCTGCCGACCTGGTGGCACTGGACATTGGTGACAGCGCCGACGCGCCTGCGCGTATCGCGGTTGAAGATTCTTTACGCACTCACTATCCCTGCGGCGGCTAACAAAAATGGCAAACTCTAACCCCGCGAAACCATGGCAATTGGCAGGATTACTACTGATCCTGCTCATCAGTTGGCTGTTGTGGTCTGGTATTTATAAGCCCCTGCTCATCAGCCTGGGCGTGTTCTCTTGCCTGTTAAGCCTCTGGCTGGCCAACCGGATGGGGTTCTTCCGGCATGTCATGTCGTTACCATCACTGCTCCGGCTGCCCGCACTCTGGTGGTGGGTGCTGCAGGAAGTTATCAGGTCGAGCCTGGACGTCGCGCGGATCGTGCTATCACCCTCGCTGCCAATACAACCCGAAGTGGTCAAACTGACCACCTCAGAGACTTCCGACTCGGGGAAAGTCATCCTTGGTAACTCCATTACATTATCCCCCGGTACAGTCACAATCGATGTGGACGACAACGTATTACTTGTCCACTGCCTGACCGCGAAAAGTGCTGCGGGCATTCGCGATGGTGAAGTAGAGCGGCGAACTGCAAAATTGGGGTTGGTGGAATAATGTACGCTGTCGTCTCTCTGGCCATCCTGGTAACCATGATTCTTGCCCTGGTTCGCGCACTGCGTGGCCCCACAGTCTACGATCGCATTTTGGCCGTCAATATGTTCGGCACCAAGACCGCATTGCTACTGGCGGTCATCGCCTTCCTGTTCGAACGCCCAGACTTTCTCGACCTCGCGTTAGCCTATGCCCTGATCAACCTGGTTGGCGTACTGGCGGTATTGGAATTCATCCAGAATAAGCCGCGTGACGTGGAGGCCACCGATAGTGATTGAAGGCCTGACTGACATTCTGAGCTGGTTTTTCCTTTGCCTTGGGGGCGCCTTCGTGCTGATTGGCGGCATCGGGGCCCTGCGGCTACCCAACTTCTACACGCGCCTCCACGCCGCGAGTCTGACCGAAACCATGGCTACCATACTGATATTTGTCGGTATGATTCTGCAGGCAGGATTTACACTGGCGGCATTGAAGCTGGCCGCGATCATGGTATTCCTTTTGCTCACCGCGCCCACAGCGAGCTACGCCTTGGCCAATGCCGCGCTGCAATCGGGTATGCGACCGGGGGCCGAGGACGGGAACAACGCTGAATGATTATCCTGTTTGCATTATTCCTGCTCACCCTGCTGGTCATCACTGCCCTGGCGATTGTGCGCAGTGATAACCTGTTCGTGGCAGTCATGCTGACCTCTATCTTTAGCCTGCTAATGGCAGCCAACTTTTTTATCCTGGACGCAGCAGACGTAGCACTTACCGAGGCGGCAGTCGGTGCCGGCATAACAACGGTGATTTTCCTGAGCGCCCTGTCACTGACGGCGGAGCGCGAGAAGGCGACGCAAGGGGGTACGCGCCTGACCATGATCGTGGTGGCGGTACTTGCCACGCTGATCATATATGCCACCTTTGACAAACCACGACTGGGCGATCCGGACGCGCCAGTACACCAACACCTGGCGCCCTGGTATCTGGAAAATACCCCGGTATTCATGGACTTCCCGAACGTGGTTACCGCCGTACTCGGCAGCTTTCGGGGCTACGACACGCTGGGCGAAGTGTTCGTTGTCTTTGCCGCCTGCATTGGCGTGCTTTTCATACTGGGTGTCGCGCCGCCCGAGGGCAGAACGTACAATCCTGAAGCCTCCGGACTTCGACACCACCTGATTCCGCAGGTTGTGGGGCGATTGTTGATACCCTTCATCGTTCTTTTCGGCCTGTACGTGCAGTTCCACGGCGAGTATGGGCCGGGCGGAGGATTCCAGGCCGGCGCACTGATCGCCTCCGGCGTCATCCTGTACGCGCTACTTGAAGGTGAGGCAGCGGCGTTGCGCGCGGTGCCACAGCGGGTTCTGATGGGGCTGGTGATCGGCGGTGCCTGCCTTTACGGGGGGGTGGGCTTGTTATGTATTCTGCTGGGGGGAAGCTTCCTGGAATACTCCGTGCTGTCGTCTGACCCCGTCTCCGGGCAGCAAATGGGCATATTACTGATCGAGGCAGGCGTCGGCATGGCGGTCTGCGGTGCCTTACTGACCATCTATCACGCATTCGCAGCGAGGCCCATGCGCTCATGAACCTGCTCGAATTACTGGGCTACTTTAACTACTGGGTATTTGCGATTGTACTTACCGTTGGCCTTTATACGGTGATCGCCAAGAAAAACCTGGTGAAGAAGCTGATCGGGCTGTCGATATTCCAGTCTGCGGTTTTCCTGATGTACATCACCATGGATAAAGTCGAAGGTGGCACCGCTCCAATCATCCAGAATGGCCTGGAGAACCAGATCTACTCCAATCCCCTGCCGCAGGTGTTGATTCTCACAGCTATCGTGGTGGGCGTATCCACGTTGGCACTCGGTCTGGCCATTGTGGTTCGAACCTTCGAAACATACGGCACGATCGAAGAAGACGAGATCCTGGACGCAGATTGAAATGACGGATCTGACACAACACCTGCCCGCACTGCAGGTCATCGTACCCATGCTTTCGGCGCCGCTCATCCTGCTACTGAAACCTCGCGGGCTAGCGTGGGCCGGCGCCACCGCCGCTTCCTTATTGAGTTTCGCCATCGCTTTAAACATGGCGCTCGCTATCAATAATGGCGCGCACTTCGGCTACGAAATGGGAGGCTGGGAGCCGCCCTATGGCATCGAGCTTTCCGTTGGGGCTTTCAGCGCATTAGTTCTGCTGATCATTACCGGGGCAAGCGCCGCGGCCTTACTCGCAGGTCGCCCCAGCATCGACAACCAGATTGAAGCCGAGCGTCAACCGCTGTTCTATTCAGCCTGGCTGTTGGCCCTGTCCGGCCTTGTGGGAATTGCGGTGTCAGCGGACGCCTTCAATATCTTCGTGTTCATGGAGATATCCTCGCTGGCGAGTTACGTACTGATAGCCGGCGGACCCGATCGACGCGCCTTGCCCGCAGTTTTCAAGTACCTGATCATGGGTACTATCGGCGCGACCTTCTACCTCATTGGTATCGGGCTGGTTTACATGATGACCGGTACCTTGAACCTGACCGACATGGAGGCACGGATTAGCGGTGTAACCGACATCAACCCCGTGCTCGTCGCTGCCGGGTTCATCACGATAGGCCTGGCGCTGAAGGCCGCGGTATTCCCACTGCACGTGTGGCTGCCTAACGCTTACACCCATTCACCGCACATGGTCACAGTATTCCTGGCGGCCTGTGCGACCAAGGTTGCGATCTATGTACTGATCCGCTTCGACTTCTTCATTTTCCAGGCTAATCTGGAAAGGCACACCCTGCAGTTTTCACTTTTCCTCATGCCCCTGGCACTGCTCGGTATCCTGGTTGCCTCAGCCGTAGCCATGTTTGAGGGGCACATTAAACGCTTGCTGGCGGTGTCATCGGTGGCTCAAATCGGCTACATCATGCTCGGCGCGAGCTTTGTCACAAAAGCCGGCCTGACCGCCTCAGCCGCCCACCTGTTTAATCACGCACTGGCGAAGGGCGGATTGTTCCTGGCCATTGCCGGCCTGGCCTGCCATTACCGCGACCTGCGGCTGGACCAACTCGCGGGCGCCGCCCGCTCCATGCCCTGGACCGCCGCGGCTCTGGTGATCTGTGGTTTCAGCCTGGTAGGTATTCCCGGGACAGCAGGGTT
This sequence comes from uncultured Alteromonadaceae bacterium, assembly GCA_964590005.1. Taxonomy (GTDB): domain Bacteria; phylum Pseudomonadota; class Gammaproteobacteria; order Pseudomonadales; family Halieaceae; genus CALJFL01. The sequence continues at coordinate 11,096 of CAZPVJ010000074.1, forward strand.
TATCAGCAAGTGGCTTTTGATCGACGCCAGTATGGCCCAGGGCCAGCTGGCATTGCCATTGGTGGCCATTATCCTGGTGAGTTCGCTGATGGCATTGTTCTATGTGTGGCGCATCGTCGAGACCCTCTACTTCAAGCCCGCTGTGGTAGAGGTACAGGCGGGTGAAGCGCCGTTGCAACTCTTGCTGGTGGCCTGGCTCGTGGCCCTGGCCAATATCGGTTTCGGACTCTTCCCGCAATTGCCCCTGTCGCTAGCGAGCGCTGCGGCTGAGTTACTGTTGAGGCATTCGTCGTGAGTGGTGAGAACGCGATTGTGCTCGCCATCTGTCTGCCGCTGATTACTGCGGTGGGCATCCAGTTGGCCGGTCGCGTCTCAGACAATCTGCGCGAAGCGGTAACGCTGGTGGGTGCTGCCAGCCTGGCCTGGGTTGTCTGGGGAATGTTACCCGCACTCTTTGCCGGCGACCGCCCCAGCTTGTTTGTCAGCGAGCTGTTCCCGGGGGTCACCATCGCTTTCGAGGTAGAGCCACTGGGCATGCTGTTTGCCGCGCTGGCATCGGGGCTGTGGATCATCAATTCGATCTACAGCATCGGCTACATGCGCGGCAATAACGAACAAAAGCAAACACGCTTTTACACCTGCTTCGCGCTGGCTCTTGCGGCAACCATGGGTATTGCCTTCGCCGGGAACCTGTTCACGCTTTTCCTGTGCTATGAATTACTGACGCTGTCTACTTATCCACTGGTGTCGCACAAGGGCGACCAGGCGACTGTGCGCTCCGCACGGGTGTACCTGGGTATACTGCTGTGCACCTCGATCGGTCTACTGCTACCGGCCATTATCTGGACCTACCACGTTGCCGGCACGGGAGACTTCACTGTCGGCGGAATCCTCGAAGGCAAGATCAGTGGCGCCGACGTCGGCCTATTGCTGGCGCTGTTCGTATTCGGCGTGGGCAAGGCGGCGGTTATGCCTGTACACCGCTGGCTACCGGCAGCGATGGTTGCACCCACCCCCGTCAGCGCGTTACTGCATGCCGTAGCGGTAGTGACAGCCGGCGTATTCACAGTTACCAAGATCATCGTGTATATCTTTGGTGTCGACTTCCTGTTCGCCACACCCAGTTCGAGCTGGCTGGTTTATGCAGCCGCATTCACCATCATTGCCGCCAGTGTGGTGGCGTTGCGACAACAGAACCTGAAACGCCTGCTGGCCTATTCAACCGTGGCACAGCTTTCCTATGTGGTCATGGCAGCGGCTGTACTGAAACCACTCGCCGAGATTGGCGCTGCGATTCACATGGTGGCTCACGCCTTTGGCAAGATAACCCTGTTCTTCGCGGCCGGCGCCATCTACACAGCGGCCAAGAAGACCGAGCTGCACGAGCTGCGCGGCATTGGCCGGCGAATGCCATGGACAATGGCGGCGTTTACCATCGGCGCGCTCAGTATGATTGGGGTGCCACCCACCGGAGGGTTCGTATCCAAGTGGTATATCCTCGCCGGGGCTTTCCAGGCAGATAACCTGCTGGCTATTTTCACCATCATAGCCAGTACCGCGCTGAACGCGGCGTACTTCCTGCCAATCATCTTCATGGCGTGGTTCGCTGACGAACAGGCAGACAGCAAGGAGCACGGCGAAGCGCCTCCCCTGGTGGTCCTGGCCCTGTCACTTACCGCATTGCTGACCCTGGGATTCTTTTTCTTCAACGGACCGGTCATCGAACTGGAGAAGCAACTGGTTGGGGGAATGCTGCAATGACAGATCGCAATGACGACCACTGGCTCACACGACCGGGGAGCGTTCGCAAACTCTGGTGGGTGTTTTCCAGCGTGCTCGCACTGACTGTGCTGGCCCAGCTGGTAATCTACGTAAAAGGTTATTTCATCGTCGATGGCTGGTTCGGGTTCGGTGCTATCTATGGCTTCGTCAGCTGCCTGTTGATGGTGCTGTTCGCCAAGGCCCTGGGCACATTCCTCAAGCGGCCAAACGATTACTACGCGGAGCGCGACGACGATGCCTGAGCTTCTCTCGCCGGCGCTAATCATGGTGGCAGCAGCCCTGGCCATAGGCCCGGCGCGCGGCCAACTGCGTTCCCTGATCATACTCGTCGCTCCCCTCCTCACCCTGTGGGCGATTTGGCAGGTACCTGACGGTGTGCAGGATACGGTTCGGTTTCTCTCCTACCAAATAGAACCCGTCGAGGGCAGCCCGCTCCGACGCCTGTTCGCCACCATTTTTGCACTGATGGCATTCGTGGGTGGGCTTTTTGCATTCCGCCTGGCCAAATGGCACGAACTCGCTGCGGCTTACTTTTACGCCGCCGGTGCTATCGGCGTTAGCTTTGCCGGCGACCTGGTTTCTTTGTTCATTTACTGGGAACTGATGGCACTATTCTCCACCGTCGTGGTTTGGAGCGGCGGTACACCAGCGGCTCGCGCTGCCGGTATTCGCTATGCCATCCTGCACTTGTTGGGCGGCGTCGTGCTGAAGGTGGGTATTGAAGGTGTGGTGGTGAGTACCGGCTCCATCCAGATCACCCCAATGCTGGCCCAGGATTTCAATAGCTGGATGATCCTCTGCGGTATCCTGATAAACGCCGCCGCACCGCCACTATCCGCCTGGCTGGCAGATTCTTACCCGGAATCCAGCCCAACCGGCTCTGTCTTCCTGTCTGCCTTTACCACCAAGACCGCTGTCCTTGCCCTGATCCTGCTATTCCCGGGCGAACCGGTCCTGGTCGGTGTAGGTTTGTTCATGGTGATTTACGGCATCATCTACGCACTTCTGGAAAATGATATTCGCCGAATTCTCGCCTATTCAGTGGTAAATCAGGTCGGGTTCATGGTGTGCGCGGTGGGCATAGGCACACAGCTTGCCCTTAACGGTGCCGCGGCACATGCGTTTGCTCACATCATCTACAAGGCCTTGCTATTCATGAGCGCAGGAGTCGTGATCTATCGCACGGGAAAGAACCGCTGCACGGAACTCGGTGGCCTCTTTCGGACTATGCCACTCACCACCATCTGCTGCATCATTGGCGCACTGTCGATCTCCAGCTTCCCGCTAACCTCTGGCTTCACTACCAAGAGCCTGATTTCACAGGCCGCAGCCAATGAAGGCCTGGTCTGGGTTTATATGTTACTGACCGCTGCCTCGGCAGGCGTGTTCCTGCACGCGGGCATCAAGTTCCCCTGGTTTGTCTTTTTCCAGAAGGACTCGGGCCTGCGACCCAAGGATGCACCCTGGAATATGGCGTTGGCGATGGTGATCTTTTCGGCACTGTGCCTGCTGCTGGGTATCTTCCCCGAGTGGCTCTATCGCTTTCTACCCTACCCCGTGGATTACGTGGCCTATACCCCGGGCAAAGTGGTGTTCTACTTACAACTGCTGTTGTTTTCGGGCCTGGCGTTCTTCCTCCTGCTACCCCTGATGAAGCGTACCGAAACGATCAGCCTGGACGTAGACTGGCTGTGGCGGCGCGCACTCCCGGCGCTGGCAGATCGACTGGCCAAGGCGCTCCAACCCCTGCAGCAAGGCGGCCACAAGATCCGTAAAACCAGCCAGAGTTTTATTGGCCACCTGACCGCGCACTACCTGGGCCAACCCCATACGGCCGACCGGGAAGAACGGGCGCTTTTTGCGCGATCGTGGCCGATCGGAACCACCGCACTGTGGATCGCCATACTGCTATCAGCGTACGTGCTCATCCACTACATCCTGCCGTCGCAGTGATGCCGAAGCGGCAGTCGAGTCTTCTGCAACGATGACCGACGTATCGGTATACATCGATTTCAAAAGCCCCTATGCCTATCTGGCTATTCCCCACGCCCGGCGTCTCGGTAAAGAGCTGGGCGTACAGCTAAACTGGCAACCCTTCGTACTCGACATACCGAGCTACCTGGGCAGTGCCCGGCTCGGCAGCGGTGGCCAGGTCGTCCAGCAAAAACGCAGCAAAACACAATGGTCGGGGATCAAGTACGCGTATTACGATTGTCGGCGGTATGCCAACCTACACAACATCACACTGCGTGGCACTGAGAAGATCTGGGATACCAACCTGGCTGCTATCGGCATGTTGTGGGCAAAGGCACAGGGTGACGACATACTCCAGAGTTACCTGGACGCCGTTTACGTCCCATTCTGGAAACGCGAACTGGATGTCGAGGACTTCGCGGTAATCGAGCGCGTTCTGGGCGAGATAGGTGCGGAGCTGCCGGGTTTTAAACAGTACGCAAACGGCGAGGGCGCTACCGAGAACGGCGCGCTGCAACTCGCCACTTTCGACAGCGGGATTTTTGGTGTACCCACCTTCGAGGTCAATGGCGAACGGTTCTTTGGTCGCGAGCACCTGCCTCGCATCCGCTGGCTGTTGGCGGGTAAAACAGGTGACCCGCCCGATATCGCCTACGAACTGTTACCGCATTCGCGGGTGGAACCGGCGACCAGTCGCGAGCTGACCATTGCCATCGACCCTTCGGCACCGGAGAGCTACCTGACACTTGAGGCAATCTTTCAACTGATGGATGATTTCGATATCTCGGTTACCTGGCACCGCTTACCACAAAGCAAGCGACCAGTAAGTCCTGAAAACGAAGACTGTAGCCGGGGGGGACGGCACAGGAGATTTCGAACCGAAGCGCACGCTCTGGACACAGCGCGTTACCTTACGCCAGGACTACAGCTCGACGATATCACTGCCATGGTCGAGCAACGCCTCAGCGAGCGTGGCGCCACCATGACATCAGGCGATGTGCTGCAGGACATGGGTGCTCGTGGCTTTCTTGGCACGCCTCAATTTCAGCTGGGAGACGAGACCTTTGTGGGGCGCCAGCATCTCCCTCTTATACGGGCCCGCCTGGAGGCCCTGCAAAACGTCTGAGTATCAGCCGTTGGCTTTGCGGACTAGCTTTGAGGTTGATACCAGATAGGTGAAGACCAGGCGCGCTCCTGTATCGTGCGCGGCAAATCAGCACGCGGCTCAACCCCCGCCCTCAAGGCATCCCAGGTCGACCAGCGACAGGTCGGATTCTCGAGCACCCGCAGGTAATAAAACGCGGATTGATCGGGTTTGAATGTCGGGTCACGCCATTGGACCTTGAGCTCACCGGCGCCAATATCGCGCGGGATACTGCAATCCTCAGCCGCTACCCAGGCCCCATTGTCGGGGCAGCGATGGGTAGCGGGATCTACCTGCCCACCCTCCGAGCACGCCACGTCGAAGACCTGTTCAAAACTCTCGCCGTTCTCTTCCCAGCCCTTGATCACCTGCAGGCGGTCCAGCGGTGCCGCCGCCTCGTCGGCCATCGCCCAGACCAGGAAGCTTGGCGGCCGTTCCCCGTCGCCCGAGAGCTCGCCCCCCATGGGGACCCCGAGCGAATACGCCTTGGTTAACAGTTCCGGATCGACTTCCAGGTCCTGGGGGTAATCGAGGCTACCGAAAAAGCGGACGTTAATACGCGGACCGGACGTCGCAAAGGTTTCCTTGCGTCTCAGTGCCGCGTAGATTGACTCGCGCGTGTTCGACTCCGCCCATACGCCGGCAAGACCCGCGGAGCCCCAGTACTCAAACACATTCCAGGCCATGTAGGAGCGGCCCTCCACTTCTTTCACCACGTCTCCGCCCAACCAACTGACGAGGGTACCGACCAGCGTATTCACAGGCACCGACCCCCGGCGGTAAGGTAAGCCGTCCATCACACCCGCCTTGGAAAAAAACTTGTCTTCACGCTGCGCGCCGCCGCCAACGTGCGTATCGGTAGAACCGATAAAGCCCATTTGGTAGGGATTGCCCTTTTCCTGCGCCTGCATTTCCAGGCCCGTGCGCAAGGCCTCGCGCACGTAGGAGCCCTGGTAACCGGACGCGAGCTTGCTGCCCACGCGGTACTCCATGAGTTCAAACCCCGCCCACTCGTCGGTATCCGATAACAGCGGATGCGTCTCCGAGGTACCCTTTATCTGGGTGAGCTCAACCAGGGGCTCATTGCGGAGTCGCCGATCACTGTAGGTTTCATCCATGGCCTTACCGGTCCAGTCGACCTGCTTGAACATCTCGCCGTCAGAGCCGTTGGAATTGTGCGGGATGGCGAGGCTTTCAATCCCGTCGGCGCGCAATGTATCCATCCACTGCCAGAGCCCCTCCGGATTCTGGGAGTGGAGACGGGAGAACGGTACCGCTGGCAATCGGTCGGTATCCCTGAAAATGACGTTGCGATGCAGGTTGCCTCGCTGGTCGCTGGAGGTGGTGTACTCGTAGGCGGCAAACGTGGTGAGCACCCCCGGCGTGTAGGCGTCGTCCGTGGCATCGATGTTGGCGGCCCAGGTCGAGCGGGTGACGTCCAGTAACAACTCCGGATCGACATCTCCCTGGCGCAGTAACCGCGTCATCTCGGGGACAAAATTGCCAAATGCCACGCCCCTATCCATCAGGCTCATGATCCCGCGGTTCCCCGGACGATTAAAATCGTGAAGTGGTTCAGAAACGGGCAACTGCGATATCTCGGTAGCGGTATCAGCAGCGGCGAGCGCCACGCCCATCATCATCGCGTGGTCCGTTACCGCGTAGAAGTCCAGTGGCCGGTCCAGTTGGATATCGAATCCCGCCGGGTGTTCTATCGCCTCACCGCGGGCATAGCGATAGGCGTCCTCCGGCGTGGCCAGGGAAGAAAACGTAAAGGCGTCAAAGGAGTTCTCGGTGTGCACATGCAAATCGCCGAACAGGGCCACACGTTCCGGGTAGTGAGGCACCTGCGCCTCCGGTGCCTCGACGGCACGCTGCAGGAGCCCGGTGTCACCGGAGAAGACCGGTTGGCCGGAGTCCTCGCCGGCCAGCGTAGCGCCCTCGCCTCCGGAAATACTCTCCACCGCCGCTCTGTCACTGCCGCAGGCCTGCAGCACCAGCGCCATCGTGCCAATCAAGGTTGCTCGCGCAGCAGCGGTATTGCGTAGGGGTATCTTCATTAT
>CAZPVJ010000075.1:0-2588 GCA_964590005.1 uncultured Alteromonadaceae bacterium
GGTGTGGTGAGATAGGCCCCGAGCGCATCGTCACCTGCAACAAAGCCACCGGGATTGCTGGCGTACTCCTCGTCCAATAGGTTGCTTCCCCAGAGTGCGACCTCGATGGTGTCCTCATTATTGGACCAGGCAAGGCGTGCATTCAATAGCTTTTTGTCCTGGAAGTACCATGGGCCGGTCGTAAAGATGGCGGTGTTCTCATCGGGGCCGGGATCTTCACGGAACTGATAGTTCATGTGCAGCAGCATGTATCCGTAGGCGATCTCCGGGGTCCAGTCGAACTTCAACGTATACTCTGTGTTGGTTTCGCCAGTAGATTTATCGCCACCGGATAGCTCGCCAGCGGCGTTATAATATAGCTCTGAGACACTCTCCGTCTCTCGGTAAGTTGTCAATCCAGCGATGCGCACTGTATCGGTAATGTTCCAGGTAACCACGAGTTCCACGCCATCGGCTTCGTCGTCACTGCTGACAATGCCTGGTGCGGACGTGGGGTCATCGGGTCCTTCCTTGACGTCAGTGGATCGTTGGCGACCATCCAGTTCATGGTGGAATAACGCGATTTCAGCGCGTAGGCTGTCTTCGAAAAAGTCGCCCTTAAGGCCCAGTTCATAACTGGTCATTTCTTCCGGGTCAAAGGAATCGGTGACGACTGCTGTAAACGACTGACCATCAAAACCGCCGGACTTGTAGCCAGTGGAGAAGGAGAAATAGGTCATGGCGTAGTCGTTGAATTGCCAGTCAGCGACAAAGCGCCCGGTGGTTTTGTTCCAGTCGTCTTCGCGAGTGAATTTGTTATACCATTCTTCCTCGGGAGCACCTGTCTGGCTGGGGATATAGTTCACGCGGAAGGGAATGAATGGCCAGCCGTCAAGGCTGTTGTCGTAGGTCTGCCAGGAATATTCTTTTTCGTCATAGCTGTAACGCAGTCCAGCGGCCAGGCGTATGGTGTCAGTCAGCTGGTAGGTTCCGTCTACAAACACACCCCAGTTTACAAAGTCGCCTGTATTATCCATGGTTTCGGTCATGTGCTGCCTGGCATAGCTGGGGGGCAGAACAGCAGTGGGAACACCCGTAATGTCGGAGGCGAGGGCCGAGAAGGCCAAGTAGGTTGCGTCTGGTTCTTCACCGAAGTAATCCCAGATGTGGTCGTCAAGGCCCAATTCAATGTCAGAAGGAATCAGCCCAAGTTCTTGCGCAAAAGGCAGTAATGCACCGCTGAGGAATTGCATGTAGGAGTCTGTCAGTAGACCGATATCAGTGCGCTGGAATACTTCTTCCTGGCTGTAATTGGCGCCTGTTATCAGGTTGAGATTGTCATTCACGAAGCTAAAGCGAATCTCTGAGTAAAAAATATCAGAGTCTTCGATATTGTTGGTGTCAAAGTAGCGGCGGGGTTCCGGTGTGCCGTCCTCCTCCTGGAGATTGGTGGTTTCCCAGTCGCGATAGCTGACAATACCGAACATGTCCCACTGGTCATTGATGACCTGGTTGATCTGCAGTGAGACACCGTACATATCGCGGGTCTCTTCTTCATCGTTTCGGTTGTTGTCGTAAGTGCCCCCGGCTTCAACCACGTCGTGGTGATCTTTGCTACGGAAGGGGTCATTACTTCCTTGGTAGGCATACTTACTGACCCCAATACCGGGGCGCGGCATTTCATCGCGATCTTCATAATCAGCCGCTAGTTGGATCTCGGTGTCATCCGATGGGGTCCAGAGGAATACCCCGCGCGCAGCCCAATAGCCCTCGTCTCGATAGTCCCCACCGTTCGTTACGCTTTCCGTATTACCGCTGCGCTGATTGGAAAAAAGGTTACCGCGAAAAGCAAGTGTGTCGGTGACAGGTGTGTTGACCATACCTTCAACTCGGATGAGGTCATTGGTGCCCAGGCGGCTCTTTACGAAGCCCTCGAACTCATTGTGCGGTTTATTGGGAACGATGTTGATTACGCCAGCTGTGGCGTTGCGTCCGAACAGGGTTCCCTGGGGGCCCTTCAGTACTTCTGTGCGGGCGATGTCGGTAAATGGGATTGAGGTCACAGCCCTTGGCATATAGGAGCCATCATAAAAGGTCGCTACCGAGGGATCCTGACCTGAGCTGATGTTCGGGCTGTTGATTCCGCGAACGGTGATACCGAGTTGGGTAGAGCCACCGACCGCATCGCCAATCTCTACACCGGGAATGAATGCATCGATATCCTGGATGGTCGCCGCGCCGGTATTCACCATATCCTGGGCAGTGAACGCGCTCACCGCTCCGGGCACAGACATAAAGTCCTCTTCACGCTTCTGGGCGGTCACGATGACTTCTTCCAATTGCAGGTTGTAACCACCCTTTTTGGTCTCGTCCTGGGCCATTGCAGGAGCGACCAGCGCTGAGGCTGCGAGACCGACAAGTGCCTGTCTAAGCGCGGAGCTAAGGGGGTGGTGGGGCGCTGGTGTGCTCCAGCGATTTTCTGACTTATTTTCCATGGCGTCGACTCTCGTGTTTGCGAGTGTGTTTAATCGTTTAAGGCCTGGAACAGACTGTGCGCGCGCCGGGCGACGTCGCCTCCATTCCACAACCCACTAAGTTATTGTTCTGAA
>CAZPVJ010000076.1:0-3588 GCA_964590005.1 uncultured Alteromonadaceae bacterium
TATTTCGAACTGGCTCGCAATTCCCAGCCTGGCGAGTTGGATGAATTGCAGCAGACACTGCAGGAAATTCTCGTCGAGGTGGCTGTGGTGGTGGATGACTTTCCCGCCATGAACGCTCAAGCTGCTGACGTCGCCGAAATCATTCGCAATAGCAGTTGTGTTGAGGAGGAGTTGCGTGAAGAGGCGGCGGAGTTCGTGTTGTGGATGCGCCAGCAACACATGACGATGCTGGGTTATGAGTACCTTGAAGTTGACCACAGCGGCAAGCATCCGGTGGTCACTGCCTCTGCCCAGGGGCGGCTGGGCCTGCTGCGAAATCGCGACACCCGCGGCGTCGCAGACCTCGAAGCGGACCTGGCGAGTATGAGTAAGGAGGAGTTGCACCGCAAACAACTCAGTTTCTCGAAATCGCGTCTGCGCTCCCGCGTTCACCGACTGACTTATCCTGACTATGTCGAGGCCAGGGTCTTTGACGAAGCTGGCGAGCTGGTAGGTCAGCACCGTTTCATTGGTTTGTATACTTCCTCTGTCTACACCATGAACCCCAAGTACATCCCGATCCTGCGGCGCAAGGTCAGGGCGGTGATGGAAATGTCCAACATGGATTGGGCCGAGCACGAAACCCGTGAGTTGGCGCGGGTGCTTGAACTCTTCCCCCGCGACGAGCTGTTCCAGAGCAGCATAGCCGAGCTCTACAGCACGGTGAATGCTATCAATCGAATCCAGGAGCGGCGGCAAACTCGCCTGTTCGTGCGTCGGGATATCCACCGCAAGTTTGTCAGCTGTATTGTCTATGTCCCCCGCGATCGATACACCACTGAATTACGAGAGCTCATAGAGGGTATTCTCACCGAGGCGTTCCAGGCTGAAGAATCGGAATTCACCACCCAGTTTTCCGAATCCATACTGGTGCGTTGTCACTTTGTACTCAGGGTTAATCCGGCATCCACGCTGGCTTACGATGACAGCGAGCTGGAGGACCAGATCGTTCAGGCCACTCTGGCATGGCGCGATCGCCTGCGCATTCGCCTGGTGGAAGAGTTTGGCGAGGAACACGGGAACGAATGTGTCTCAGAGTTCGGCAGTGGATTTCCCCCGGGTTACCGGGATGACTTCGACCCCCGTATGGCCGTCGCCGATATCAAGAAAATCCTCCACCTCACCCAGGGCGACCGCGTCGCCATGTCTCTTTACCGTCCTCTGGAGGACCGTGAAGACATGCTGCGCCTGCGCTTATACAACAGCGGTGAGAGTCTGCCGCTCTCAGATGTACTTCCCATACTGGAAAACCTTGGACTGCGGGTGGTGACGGAGCGCCCCTACGGGATTCGTTCCCACAGCGGCGAGCGTTACTGGATCCAGGAATTTTCAATGCACTACAGCCTGTCCAATAACTTTGACCTGGAGCAGATCAAGGAAGAATTCGAAGACGCCTTTGCCCGTATCTGGTTTGGCGAGGCCGAGAGCGACTCCTTTAATCGCCTGTTGATCGGGACCAGACTTAGCTGGCGGGAGATTGCCTTGCTGCGGGCCTACGCGCGCTATCTGCAGCAGCTGAACTTCACCTACAGTGTTGAATACATCGCCGAGACCATGGCAGATCACCTGCATATCACCGCGTTGATCGTAGAACTGTTCCTGACGCGCTTCTCACCGGTATTTGACGGTGATGAGGCCTGGCGCGGAGAGCGCGAACTGGATGTGGAGCAGCGCATTCTGTCATCCCTGGAAGAGGTCCAGAACCTTGGGCAGGACCGGATTATTCGCCAGTATGTGAAACTGATCAAAGCCACGCTGCGAACCAACTTCTTCCAGCAGGCCGACGGTGGGGGGCTCAAACCCTACATTTCGTTCAAGCTCAAACCTTCAGCGATTCCCGATATTCCCCAGCCGGTGCCCATGTTCGAGGTTTATGTGTACTCGCCCCGGGTTGAGGGGGTGCATCTGCGCGGCGGCAAGGTCGCCAGGGGCGGCCTGCGCTGGTCGGACCGCCAGGAAGATTTCCGTACCGAGGTGCTCGGCCTCGTTAAAGCCCAGCAGGTTAAGAACGCGGTGATCGTGCCAGTGGGTGCCAAGGGTGGTTTCGTCGCCCGGCAATTGACCGCCGATATGTCACGCGATGAGGTGCAGAAAGAGGGCATAGAGTGTTACAAGTTGTTTATCCGCGGGCTCCTGGATATCACCGACAACCGCGGTGATGTATCTGTCGTGCGCCCGGATCATGTTGTGGCCAAGGATGATGATGACCCCTACCTGGTTGTCGCCGCCGACAAGGGTACAGCTACCTTTTCGGATATCGCCAACGGGCTGTCCGCAGAGTACAACTTCTGGTTGGGAGATGCCTTCGCCTCCGGCGGCAGTGCTGGCTACGATCACAAGCGCATGGGGATCACCGCCAAGGGAGCATGGGTTTCCGTGCAGCGTCACTTCCGGGAAATGGGCGTGGATGTGCAGTCCACTGACTTTACCGTGGTAGGTATTGGCGATATGGGCGGTGACGTTTTTGGCAACGGCATGTTGCTCTCTGAGCACATTCGCCTGCTGGCCGCCTTCAATCACCTGCATATTTTTATCGACCCTGACCCAGAGTCCGCAGCCAGCTACGTGGAGCGCAAACGCCTGTTCGAACTGCCGCGTTCGAGTTGGTCCGATTACGATTCCGAACTTATTTCGGCAGGGGGAGGGGTGTTTGAGCGCAGCGCCAAGTCCATCCCTATCTCCCAGCAGATGCGAGACTGTTTTGATATCGAGGCTCAGCAGCTTACCCCTAACGAGTTGATATCCCACCTGCTTAAGTCGCGGGTGGATTTACTCTGGAATGGGGGTATTGGTACCTATGTCAAAGCTTCTACCGAGACTCACTTTGATGTCGGTGATAAGGCCAACGATACCCTGCGGGTGGATGGCAACCAGTTGCGATGCAAGGTGGTCGGTGAGGGTGGCAACCTGGGTATGACCCAGTTGGCGCGGGTTGAGTACGGTCTCGTAGGCGGCCGTTCAAATACCGATTTCATCGATAACGCGGGCGGTGTAGATACCTCAGACCACGAGGTTAATATCAAGATACTGCTCAATGGAGTGGTCGCTCGTGGGGATCTCACAGAGAAACAGCGCAATAAACTTCTGGAGGAAATGACCGACAGCATCTCCACGCTGGTGCTCAATAATAACTACCACCAGGCCCAGGCGATCAGCCTGGTGGAACTGCAGGCTGAGGAGCGTTTCGGGGAATATCGACGTTTTATCGAGAATATGGAAGAGGCGGGTCGAATCGATCGTGCCCTTGAATTTCTGCCCAGCGATGAGGAACTGCTGGAGCGACGCACCCATGGTCAGCCACTTACTCGCCCGGAGTTGTCGGTGCTTATTTCCTACAGCAAAGCGGTGCTCAAGGAACAGTTGATCGACTCCGACCTGGGCAAGGATCCCTACCTGGCCAACGCCGTGAATACGGCGTTTCCGGCGCAGCTGGTAGAGCAGTATCCCGAGGAAATCCTGAGTCATCGCCTGCATCGGGAAATCATGGCGACCCAGGTGGCCAATGACATTGTCAATCGTATGGGGCTCAATTTTGTGCTCCGCCAGGCC
>CAZPVJ010000077.1:0-3644 GCA_964590005.1 uncultured Alteromonadaceae bacterium
ACGATCGTCACCGCCCTGGGTTGTGGTATTGGTAAGGACGAATTTGACCCGGACAAACTGCGTTACCACAACATAATTATCATGACCGATGCGGATGTTGACGGTTCACACATTCGTACCCTGTTACTGACCTTCTTCTTCAGGCAGATGCGGGAATTGATCGAGCGCGGCCATGTCTATATCGCCCAGCCCCCCTTGTACAAGATCGCCAAAGGTAAGCAGCACCAGTATCTGAAGGATGATGAGGCCTTAAATCAGTATCTTACGCAATCTGCCCTGGAAAATGCGTCTATCTTCGTCAATCCTGACGCCCCGGCGATATCTGGTGAAGCGTTGCAGGCCCTGGTTGACCAATACCGCGCCGTGGCTGCGACGATTGACCGCTTGTCCCGTCTCTATTCGCCTGAAGTATTGTGGGAGATGGTGTATGGCGCGTCCCTCTCCGTAGAAGACATGAAGGACGAGGAAGTCGTTACGCGCTTCGCAGACCAAGTAAGCGAGCGCTTACATACAACGGCTTCTGGGGCAGCGAACTACACCACCGTTGTGCGCAAGGACCAGGAGCGCCAGTTGTTCTTCCCCGTGGTGAAACTACTGGCACATGGTGTTGAGTCAGAAACCGAGTACCATCATGAGTTCTTCGCCTCGGGCGAATATCGCAGCATGGTGGAGTTGGGAGAGACGCTCAACACGCTCATCGAGGAAGAGGGTTTCCTTCAGCGCGGTGAAAAGACACTCCATACCCAGAGCTTTGCCGAGGGCCTGGACTGGCTCATGGCTGAAGCACGCAAGGGATACAACATCCAGCGCTACAAGGGCCTCGGTGAAATGAACCCGGAGCAGTTGTGGGAAACCACGATGGACCCCGAGGTGCGCCGTATGTTGCAGGTATCTATTGACGATGCCATCGCCGCGGACCAGATCTTTACCACCCTGATGGGTGATCAGGTCGAGCCGCGCAGGGACTTTATTGAAGAGAATGCATTGTCAGTGGCGAACCTAGACGTCTGACGCCTTTTGTGTTGGTTCTCACGCTATCTGAAAATTTCTCACGATAGTTGGCATACTGAGGCGTAAGATTCAGTAGTGGCGTGAGATCGAGCTTTCGGCCCTCGCCCCATTTTTTTCTGTCGGCGGGACATGGCAAATGGATAAGCTAAACACTTTTCTCGACACCTCAATACTGGAATTTGCAGACACTGTAATTACCTTTGGGCAGGTGATTAAAGTCGTACTCGTTGCCCTGCTTGGCTCCCTCCTCGTAATCTGGTGTACCCGCTTTCTGGTCAGATACCTCGCATCACGCGGTCGAAGCGAGGACCTCGTCCAGATGCTCTCGCGCGCTTTCCTAATCCTGGGTTTTGTTATTGTCGGATTTATTGTCCTGGATCTTTTACAAGTTCCCCTCGCGGCGTTCGCCTTTATTTCCGGCGCTATAGCGATTGGCGTGGGCTTCGGGGCGCAGAATATTATTAATAATTTCATCAGTGGTTGGATTCTGATGTGGGAGCGCCCGATCAAAATTGGCGATTTCCTGGAGTTGGGCGAGGTGCGGGGTACGGTAGAGGCAATAAACACTCGCTCGACACGGATTCGCCGGCTCGACGGAGTCTACCTACTCGTCCCCAACAGCCACCTGCTGGAAAATACAGTAACTAACTGGACACTGACCAATCGTGTGGTCAGGACATCAGTTATCGTCGGTATCACCTACGGTTCCGATGTCGAACTTGCCACCCGCCTGTTGGAACAAGCCGCCGATGAACACGACAGCGTATTGAAGGAGCCGGAGCGAACTGTGGTCTTCGAGGACTTCGGCGACAGCGCCCTGATTTTCGAACTAATGGTCTGGATGAAGGTTGTCGCTGGAGCACGGGGTCTGCGTACTGTAAGGAGCGACCTGCGCTACCGGATTGATGCCCTCTTCCGGCAGAATGACGTGGTTATCAGTTTCCCACAGCGGGATGTTCACTTGGACGGCAGTATTGCCATACTGGGCGAGAATGCGGCGCAACAGTAGTTCGCCTGCAGCAGACTGCGCCGCATAGCGAGTAATGGGACCGGCCTCTATGAAGCCAAGCTCCAGAAACAGCCTACAACGACTCTTGCCGCCATACCCGGGGCTCCATTTTCATTTAGAACGCTTGCTTCTGCGAGGCCTGCGCTACCGACTGCTTTTTGCCTCCCTGATAATAATGACCGTTGCACTTGTCGGGGGGCTTTTGGTACTCGCGTTCGATTCAAACACCCAGAGTTTTGGCGAATCGGTATGGTGGGCCTTTCTTCGACTGACTGATCCTGGTTACCTCGGCGATGATGAGGGTTATGTCAGCCGGGCCCTGTCTACTATCATCACCGTGCTCGGTTACGTGTTGTTCCTGGGCCTGCTCATCGCCATACTCACGCAGTGGATGAACCAGGTCATCAGCAGGATGGAGTCGGGCCTGACGCCGGTTATTCTAAGCAATCATATACTCATCCTTGGCTGGACCCACCGCACTCCCTATATCGTCAAGGAGTTGCTCCTCACCCGGAGCAGGGCCCAGCGCTTCCTCACCTCTCGAGGTGCCAGTGATCTGCGCGTAGTTGTCCTCGCCGATTTATCCGAGCACAACCCAATACTTTTGCAGCTGCAAAACGTCCTGGGGGAGCTGTGGAGTGACTGGTCCGTCATACTACGGCATGGCTCTGCTCTCAAAGTGGATGACCTGGAGCGCGTATCCTACGAAAAAGCCGCGGTAGTTATCTTGCCAGGGGCCGACTTTGGTGCCGATTCTCCCGGCGCGGCAGATGCCGAAGCGCTGAAAACACTACATGCCATTTACCGGCACGCCCAGGAAAAAAGTATGTCCACACCCTTAATGGTGGCGGGTCTATATATTTCCGGGCGGCGGGAGATTGCTAAAAAAGCCCATGGCGCCGACACAGAAATAGTTGTACCGGAAGAACTGCTTTCCCAGTTTATAGCCCAGAGTGTTCTTCAACCGGGGTTGTGGGATGTGTACGCCGAGCTTTTCAAAACGAATGCAAGAAACGCGATCTATATAAAACAGAATGACCAGCCCGACGGCATGGCGTTTGGTGAGCTGCAGCGCATGTTCCCGGATGCCAAGCTCCTAGGCCGAATCCCGATGAATGGCGGCACCCCCGTGTTGGGCCCCGACTGTCAGCACAGGGTGCCTGGCGATGATAAACTGGTCTTTGTTGCTAGGAACTTTGGGGACTGTGCGGCACAGAATAGTCAGGTGCAAAGAACCGATACCGCCCGCCCATCACTCTTCGGTAAATCAATCAGGCAGAATCCCGGGAAAAGGCGAATCCTGATTTTGGGTTGGAGCCGCAAGGCACCCGGACTGATGGATGCGCTGATCACGCAAAGTGGTGGGGAGGCAACCCTGCATAATGTCGGCCTTTCACCCATACCGAAGCGGGAAGTTGATCTGGGGCACTGGGGGCAGGTGGCCAGTGCCGATCACGTTAAATTTACTGAAGCCAACTTTCTCCTGCCACAAGTAATGGAGAGCCTGAAACCCTGGGAATACCACAACATTATCATCCTCGCGCGTGAACGATTGGGCGATGAGGCTTTTGCCGATGCGGCCACGGTGACTGCCTGCCTCACCCTCGAACACATTCTCGAAGGC
>CAZPVJ010000078.1:0-53798 GCA_964590005.1 uncultured Alteromonadaceae bacterium
GATCTTGGGGTACGCACGCTGGCACAATCGCTACCGGATGATCAGCCGCTCATCCTGGCCGGCTATTCCAACGGTTCCGCGCTGGCGGTCGACTACACCCTGCGTGCCCTCCGGTCGGTGGGAGAACTGCGTCGACCGGACCTGTTGATACTGGTCTCCCCGGCGATGCGCCTGCCGCGGCTGGCCGCCCTGGCGTCTGTGCAGAAGTGGATGGCCGAACTCCCCGGCCTTGAGAAACTGAACTGGACCGACATCCTGCCCGAGTACGACCCCTTCAAGTACAACTCCTTTCCGCTCAGTGCCGCCCAGCAGATTTATCGCCTGACCGAGCAGATGCAGTCTGCCCTGCGAAGAGCACCCGCCGAAGAGCTGGCGGATTTTCCCCCGGTACTGGTCTTTCAGTCGGTGGTGGACGCCACCATTCCGCCTGCCAGTATTGTCGGCGGCCTGGTGACCTCGCTGCGGGAGACCCCCGTCGAGCTGGTCTTGTTTGATATCAATCGCAACTCGTCGGTCCTGCCCATGCTGTCCGGCGACGGTGACAGGACCCTGTGGAACTTCGTGGACAGTAGCGCCAGCGCTCCTGTCGACCTGACCATCGTCACCAATAAGGACAGTAGTGAACTGGCTGCGGTTGCGCGGCGAAGAGCGCCGGGAGCCAGTCAGCGGCAGGAGCAGGAACTCGGCAATGCCTGGCCCTCAGATGTCTATTCGCTGTCCCATGTGGCGCTGCCATTCCCTCCCGATGATCCCTTGTATGGCAGTGTCAAAAGCACGTGGTTGATCCAGCCCGGGCAGGTGCAGGCGAAGGGCGAGAGAGGGCTGTTTGTGATACCCATGGATTTGCTGGCGCGCCAGCGATTCAATCCGTTCTACGAGTATCTCGAACAGCGGGTCGTCACCGCCGTATCGCAGCTGACCGGGCGCTGAGCGCGTGAGTAAGAAAAAACCCGAACTCAAACGCGGTGGCCTGGGCCGCAGCCTCTCCGTTTCGCTGGCCGGCCTGCGCGCCGGCGGTGCCTTTGCCCTGGACGGCGCGGTGCAGCGACTCCGGGGTGATGCAGGTGCCGCTGCAGGTGATTCGCCTTTTGCGCGGCGCGAAGCGCGGCGTTTTGTTGCCGAGCTGGGGCGCCTCAAGGGTACCTACGTCAAGATTGGGCAAATGCTGGCGCTCCTGGGTGAGCATTTTTTACCGCCTGTATTGACCGAGGCGTTGCATGATTTGGATTCCCAGACCCAGCCACTGCCCTTCGCGGCGATAGAGCCGCAGTTGCGGGCCGCGCTGGGCTCGCGGATGGACGAATTGACCATCGAGCGCAACGCGATTGCTGCAGCCTCGCTTGCGCAGGTGCATCGTGCCACCATCATCTCCAGTGGCGAGCAGATATGCCTGAAAGTTCAATACCCGGGTCTGGCTGACGTTATAGATGCAGATTTCGACGCCGTGGTGCGCATGTTGCTGCTTGCCCGCTGGGTAAAAGCGGGGCGTGAACTGGACGACTGGCTGGCCTCGATGCGCGAGCAGTTGCACCACGAAATAGACTACGCGCGGGAGGCGACCATGGGAGACCAGGTTGCGGCTTTGCTTGCGGACACTGCTGCTGAGCTTGAAGAGAGGGGTATTCACTACTGTGTACCGCAGCGCTACCCTCGCTATTGCGCTGACACCGTCCTGGCGATGGCGTTTGTCGATGGTCACCTGGTTACCCATGCGGAGGTTTCCACGCTCTCGCAACAACGGCGCAATGCCCTGGGGCGCGCCATGCTGGAGCTATTTTTCTACGAGTTGTATCACTGGGGTGTACTGCAAACCGACCCCAATTTTGGCAACTACATGATTCGAAGTCGCGGTGATCGGGATGAGCTGGTCCTGCTGGACTTTGGATCAACGATGGGATTCGAACGTGATTTCCTCGTGCACCTGGGCAATGCAATCTCGGCGGGTCAGGCAGAAGATCGGGAGCTGTTGACCGAGAGCCTGATCGGTCTGGGCTGCCTGCGCAGTGACAGTAGCGATTTCGCCCGGGAAACCTTTTGCGAATTCTGCTTACAACTGCTTGAACCGCTAAGACCGCCAGATCACCTGCCTCCGGAGTACCTGAATGACAAGGGTGAGTATCAGTGGGCCAGGTCGCGTTTGATGCGCAGGGTGGGCAGGCAGGCGGCCAGCTCCGCCGCCAGTCTGGATTTCACCACACCGTCCCGTGAATTTGCGATGATCGCCCGCAAGCTAACCGGCGTATTTACTTTCATTGCCGTGCTCAACGCCGAGTTTAATGCCCACGAAAGGGTGAGTTGGCACATAGATCGATGGTTGGAGGAAACCTGAATGGCGCGCAGCAAGCGTCCCGATAAATCAGCGAGCGAGGGCTCCAGGGCCGTACCCACAGGCCGTGTCAGCCGGTTCGCCCGGGTGGCCAAGCTGGCCGGCGGTGTCGCAGGAGGTATGCTGGCGGAGGGAACCCGGCAACTCCGCGCGGGTAACCGGCCGCGCCGTCGCGATTTGCTGCTGACCCCGGCGAATGCCCGGCGGGTAGCCGACCAGCTTGCGGATATGCGGGGCGCCGCCATGAAGTTGGGACAGATCCTGTCGATGGATACGGGCGACCTCCTGCCCCGGGAACTGGCCGATATTCTCGCCCGCCTGCGCTCTGACGCGCGCACCATGCCTATCGAACAGCTACAGTCCGCCATGACGGCAGCCTATGGGGAAGACTGGGAGTCGCAGTTTTATGGCTTCGACTTCACTCCGATCGCGGCGGCATCGATAGGGCAGGTACATCGCACCATTTCCCCTGACGGGCGCGAGATTGTATTGAAGGTCCAGTATCCCGGCGTGTCTGACAGTATCGACAACGATGTCGATAATATCTCTACAGTGCTGAAGCTGTCTGGTTTGGTGCCAGAGGGCATTGACCTCAGCCCCCTCTTGAGCGATGCCAAAGAGCAGCTCAAGGATGAGGCGGACTACCTCAAGGAGGCGGCGTTTCTCCAGGCGTTCAACGAGGTCCTGGCAGATGACGAGCGCTTTGTTGTGCCCCAGGTATTACCAGAGCTTACCCATCGCAATGTACTGGCCATGACCTATGTCGGTGGACAGGCGATAGAGACGCTCGCTGACCAGCCACAGGAAGAGCGCGACCGGGTCATGTCAGCCCTGATCGAACTGATGCTCACCGAGCTTTTCGAATTGAAGATGGTGCAGACGGATCCCAATTTCGCCAATTACCAATATCGCCCCGGCTCGGGTGAGATTATCCTGTTGGATTTTGGTGCCACGCGGCACTTCAAGGCCGGTTTCGTGACTAATTATCGCAAGCTGGCTGCGGCGGCCATTGCCGGTGACCGACAGAAGATGGTGAAGGCTGCAGAAAAGGTCGGTTACTCGATGGGTGACGAGGACTCCGACTATCGGGAATTGGTGCTGGACCTGTTTTTGCTCGCTCTCGAGCCACTGCGGTTTGATGAAGCCTACGATTTTGGAAACTCTGATATGCCTGCACGGATGTCGGAGTTAAGTGAGTCGGTTCTCGATTACCGGGACTTCTGGCGGGCACCTCCCACCGAAGCGGTGTATTTTCACCGCAAGTTGGGAGGGATGTTTATGCTGGCGAGTCGACTCGGCGCCCGCGTTAACGTGCACCAGTTGATCAAGCGCCGCCTACGCTGATTTCCTGCTCTTCGATTTACGTTTGCGCGCGGGTGGATTGAGCGCGGCTTCACGCAACTCGTCGAAGGAGTCCTGCAGACACTGGGCGTAAAACTCCGGGTCGGGCAGCATATCGCGACACGCGGTGAACGACAGGGTGATTGTACCTGTCTTGTTCTGTACGGCGCTGTACACAACGTGAAACAAGCCGGTATTGGGTAACAGCGGTCCCAGGCTAAAGGAGTCGATAAGTTCCGCGCCACAGAGGTAGAGCTGAAACGGTGCCCCGGGCACATTGGTCACTATGGTATTCATAATGACGTTGCTTTCGGTCAGCCCTGTGGAGCTCGCTGCTCGCAGCGCGATCGACAAAACGTTGCCAGGGACGACATTGGTAATGTCCATGGCGACGCGCGGCCCCAGCGCTTCAGCGTAGGCCTTGGCAGACAGGGCTTCATCGTGCACTGCTGCCAGGCGTTCCACGGGATCGTCAATTTCGGTACGGAGCGCGACGCTCATGAAGCCGACCATGTTGCCACCGGCCATTCTCTCTTCCTGTGACCTGACGTCTATCGGGCAGCCGGTGACCAGTGTGGAGTCCGGCAGTTCGCCCTTGGCGTCAAGGAACTTGCGCAGACCACCGGCGACGATGGTCAGCATGACATCGTTGATGGTGGCACCTGGGTGGGTGTTCTTTATCGCGCGTACCACCTCAAAATCGAACTTGCGCGCCTCAACGACGCGGTGCCTGGAAATCTTACCCTGGAAGCGGGTCTTCTGTTTGTCCTCCAGCGCATGAAAGTCCTCGCGCTTTTTGCCTTCGCGAAGTCGCATTATTGTCGGCCCGGCCTCTTTCAGTACGTCGAAGATCTCCGCGGGTTTCTTCCAGGCATCCAGGTAAGCCCGTCCCAGCATTCTCGCTTTTGAGGGACGCTCCACTATCCACGGTGGCGGCTTGCCCGGATCCTTTATCTCCGGTGACAGGTCATGCATGATGTTCATGAACTGGGCCCCGGTGGCTCCGTCCATGGCACAGTGATGCACCTTCAGCAGCAGGGCAAAGCAGTTCGGGGGAATGCCTTCGATATTGTTCAGGCCCTCGATGATATACATCTCCCAGAGGGGTTTGTCTCGCCTCAGCGGTTGGGAGTGCAGGCGCGCAGACAGGATACAGAGCTGTCGCCAGTCTCCCGGCTTAGGCAGGGCGATATGACGTACGTGGTATTCCAGGTCGAAATCAGGATCCTCTACCCAGTAGGGCCGGCCAAGGCCCAGCGGTACCGTCGCCAGCTTGCGCCGGAAAATGGGTGACAAGTGCAAACGGCTTTCCAGCATGGCCAGTATCTGCTTGAAACGTACGGTGCCATTGTGCGCCGTGGACTGATCGTAAATGCTGACGCCGCCAATATGCTGTGGCAGTCCGTCCAGCTCTGCGTGCAGGAACATCGCGTCCTGACCGGAAAGTTGTTCCATGTGCGGCCCCCTGTTATCCGTCAAATTTTTCGAAGGCGAAGCGTACTCCGGTGTGGGTGGGCGTTAACAGGCCCGGTGTTCAGTTTAGCAGACCGGTTCAGTAATAATGCGCCGGGAATCCTCGGCCAACCCCCCGGGGGGCTGGCGCGAGGGTCTAGCTGGTCCCTGCCACGGCTGCGGTTGCACCCTCGCGCTGCTCTGTCCGTATCCGGTCCAGCAGCGGAAGCAGCACCACCAGCATCAGCGGGGTAAACACAATCACCAGGCCCAGCAATGTGGGTACCATACCCCAGATATCCAGGGAGTGGCCCAGGACGGGCCCGGAGATTATGAAAATCGCCCTCACGCCCAGGCTTACCAGCGAGTTCACCGTGGCGCGGAAATCCCCCGGTACGCGTCGGTTCAGTGCCTCGTAAAACAGCGTCATGCTGAGTCCGCGAGACAACTGGATGGCGAAGCCAAACAACACGCCAATCCAGCCGGAGCTGAATGCCATGCCCAGCAGTCCGGCCAGGGGCAGCGTGGCCACCAGTAGCAGTAGCCTGCGAGTACCCAGAAACTGCTCCAGGGCGTCGGCATAGCGTGCAGCAAGACTGACCGTGAGTGCGAACGCCGCCCAGATGTAGCCAAAGCTCGCCAACGGAATACCCTGGATGTCCCAGTACTTCTGGTAAATCCAGAAAACGTGAACCGCCAGCAGTCCAAAGACCGCGATTGCAAAGGCAGTCCATAGCACCACGGGCTTGCCAAACAGCAACAGATTGACGATCTCCCGGGCGTTGCCGCCATGACTTCTTGTCTCTGTGTTGGGCCTCGGTGCCTCAACCAGCAGCAGCCCCAACAGGAAGGGCGCCAATCCGGTTGCCGCCTGCATCCATATGACCCAGTCCAACGACCACAACAGCAGCAGGCTGGCAGCGATACCCGCAATGCCTGAGGCCGCCGCCTCAATGGAAATCAGGCGGCTGAGTGATTTGCTGGCGCCGGCGCCACCGCGCTCACCGCTGTTCTGCAGATGCACCTCGGTATCGTAGAGCAGTGCCAGGTCGGCACCCGAGATCAGGCTGAAGCCAATCCCGAGTATGACCTCGTAAGCGAGGAACTCGACAAAGGTGTCCGCCCAGAGCAGCGAGAAGAAGCCCACAAAGTTAAGTGCGGAGCCCAGCAGAACAGCATTCCTTCGTCCCCAGATATCGGCGATGTAACCTGAGGGAACCTCACACACCGCGATCACCAACGCAAACATCGCCTGGGTTTGCAGAACCTGGCTCATGGACAGGCCGTAGCCCTGCAGCAACGGCACGAACACGGGGATAACCACCATAAAGCTGTGGAAGAACCCCATCCAGTAGATGGTTTTGATATTTCCCTGCAGTGACCTTGTCACGGTACTCACCTTTGTCAGCCGAGTACCCGGAAAGCGGAGGAAGATTTTCTGGGAAGAAAAAAGGCCTCCGGAACCAGGTTCTCGGAGGCCTCTTGTTAATTCGTTAACTGATTAGTGCATCCTCAAACCACGCTGCCTGCCCACAGGCATACCGGCGACACGGAGATATAGTCGTGTCGCTTGCGCATCGTTGCCTGTTTGAATTGCGTAGTCATAAGGTTTTCTTTGGGTTTTCGCCCTGTTTTTACAGTGTTTCACACGGGGGTCTATACTCTCTCTTTAGGCGTGCGCGGTCAATCGAAGTAGGGCAGTAGTGGGAAAATTCACGTCGAAACCTGAATGGCGAGAGACTGTCGTTGCCTTGCAAAAAAGACGGTCCGACCTGTACACAGCATTTAGAAAAGCCTGGACGTACTTTGGGTGGGCAAGAGAGGTGAGAAGAATAAATGGCTAAAACCGATATCGAGATTGCGCGCGAAGCCAGCTTGTTGCCTATCGCAGAGGTAGCGGCGGCCCTCGAAATACCGGATGAATCGCTGATTCAGTACGGACCTGACAAGGCCAAGATCGATCTCGATTACCTCGCCTCAAGAAAGGATGATGCGCCGGGTAAGTTGATACTCGTTACCGCGATGAGTCCTACCCCCGCAGGTGAGGGCAAGACCACGGTGGCGATTGGTTTGAGTGACGCACTGAACGCCGCCGGTAAACGCGCCGCTGTTTGTTTGCGTGAGCCCAGCCTCGGTCCGTGTTTCGGACTAAAGGGTGGTGCCGCGGGTGGTGGTTACGCGCAGGTAGTCCCAATGGAAGATATCAACCTGCACTTTACCGGCGACATGCACGCCATCGGAGCGGCACATAATCTGCTCGCCGCCATGGTCGACAACTATGTGCATTGGAGCAACGAGCTGCGCCTGGATTTGCGTCGGGTTACCTGGCGCCGGGTTGTTGATATCAATGACAGGCAACTGCGCAATGTTGTTACGGGTATCGGTGGTCCGGGCAACGGTTACCCGATGGAAGGCGGTTTTGATATCACGGTAGCATCGGAAGTGATGGCGATATTTTGTCTTGCCCGCAACCTGCAGGAACTGCAGGAACGGTTGGGTAAGATCGTTATCGGTTACACACGTGACGGATCGCCAGTCACTGCTGCTGATATCAGTGCGCCCGGTGCGATGACCGCGCTGCTTAAAGATGCCCTGGCACCCAACCTGGTGCAGACCCTGGAAAACAATCCGGCCTTCATTCACGGCGGCCCGTTTGCCAACATCGCCCATGGTTGCAATTCGGTGATTGCTACCGAAGCGGCCCTGGCGACCAACGATTACGTGGTTACCGAGGCCGGGTTTGGCGCCGATCTTGGCGCCGAGAAATTCTTCAATATCAAGTGTCGCAAGTCGGGGTTGAAGCCTGATGCGGTTGTGATAGTCGCCACAGTCCGCGCTCTGAAAATGCACGGCGGGGTGGCGCGAGACCAGCTGCACGAGGAAAACCTGCAGGCCTTGTCAGTGGGTTTGGAGAACCTGGGACGGCATATCCGCAACACCGGCCGGTTCGGAGTGCCGCTGACTGTGGCTGTTAATCGCTTTAGCAGCGACACCGATGCCGAGATCGAGTTGGTGCAGGCCTTCGTGGCCGGTCGTGGCGTTCGGGCCCACCCGTGTGACCAGTGGGCCCAGGGCAGTAATGGGGCGATGGAACTGGCGGAGGCCGTGATTGACCTGGCGGACGCTAACCAGTCGCAGTTTCGCACCCTCTATGAGGACGACCTGAGCCTGTGGGAGAAGGCGCGTGTGGTCGCCAGGGACATTTACGGCGCGGATGATATCGATGCCGACCAGAAAGTGCGTGACCAGTTTGCAAGATTCGAGGCAGATGGTTATGGACACTTTCCGGTTTGCATGGCTAAAACCCAGTACAGTTTTAGCACGGATCCCCAGGCCCTGGGCGCGCCCAGTAACCATCGCGTCAAAATCAGGGAGCTGGCGCTTGCGGCGGGGGCTGAGTTCCTCGTGGTTATCTGCGGAGACGTGATGCGTATGCCGGGCTTGCCTCGCAAGCCCGCAGCGAACACAATCTTTGTTAACGATCAGGGGCAGATAGAAGGCTTGTTTTAACCGTGTTTCAGGGAAGACCATGGCAGAGCTGACAACGCGGGCGAGCTCCATTAACCGCGCGATGGACCAGATCGGGGACAAGTGGTGTCTGCTGATCCTGCAGGAAGTACTCTGGGGCATCAATACCTTCAACGAGATGATGCTTGCTATCGGGGTATCGCGAGGTGTCCTGTCCAATCGCCTGCAATGGCTGCAAGATGTCGGATGCCTGCGACGTCAACTCCACGGGGGTCGCCCCCGCTATCACATGACCCGCAAGTCGATTGAGTTGTACAGCGTCGGCATGATGGCTATCAGTTGGGAGCGGAGCTGGTATGACACGCCCGAGCTCGACCAGGTCGAACTGGTGCACCTTAATTGTGGCCAAGCCTTTCATCCCGAGATGCGCTGCAGCTGTTGCCAGGGCGCAGTCGATAGTGAGCATATTGAATTTCACCCCGGACCGGGTGCCAGCCGTGATGTCCGGGAAAAAAAGATTCGCCGCCGATCCTCCAAGGCGATCGCTGAGGTACCGAGTACACGTAACCTGTATCGCAATCTCATCAACGTGGTCGGTGACCGATGGTCGTCCAATGTCATAGCGCTGGCGTATCACGGTATCAGTCGTTTCGAGGCGTTTCACGCTGAGCTGCCCGTGGCCACCAATATATTGTCTGATCGTCTTCAGTTATTGGTCGGTGAGGGAATACTGGAGCAGAGCCAGTACCAGCGACGCCCTGCCCGCTATGAATACCTGCTGACCGCCAAGGGGCGTGGCCTCTATCCCTGGTTCCAGATGCTGTTGCAGTGGGGCGACCGCTGGTGTGATGAAGAGCAGCTGGGTCCACCGATGATGGTCATTCATCAGCCCTGCGGGCAGTCGCTGGGCGCCGAGGTTTGTTGCAGCGCCTGCCAGGGGTTATTGAACGGACACGAGGTGCGTTTCAGCCTGGCGGGTCACGATGCGGCCGTCGCTACCTGAGTCATCGGTCAGGGCAGGTTGGCGCCCATGAAACGAACCAGGTTGCCGCCCATAACGTTGCGAATTTCGGTTTCGCTGAATCCCTGGCGCAACATTTCGTCAGTCAGCAGAACCAGCTCAGATGTATCGAAAGGTGTCACCACGCTGCCGTCAAAATCAGAACCCAGTGCTACGTGGTCCTCGCCGACCAGGTCTATGCCATAGCGCATTGCTGCGACAATACTTTGTACGTCGGTGGCGCATACCGCCGCATCCCAGAAGCCCACACCTATCAGGCCACCGGCCTCGGCGATTTGGATCATCAAGTCATCGCTGATGTTACGCGGGCCGGAACAGTGACCATAGAAGCCAGTATGGCTCACAATCAACGGTTGACTGACCCTGCCCAGTACCTCGGAGACCACGGCCGGTGACGAGTGGGATACATCGATAATTATCTTTTTCTCGGCCATGCGGTCTACCGCTGCCTCGCCAAATGGCGTGAGACCGGCGCCACTCTGGCCGTGCAGGGAACCCCCCAGCTTGTTGTCAAAAAAGTGCTGCAGACTCATAACCCTGAAGCCAGCTTCGAACAGCTCATCGATGGCTTCAAGGCGGCCGTCCAGGGCGTGGGATCCCTCGGTGCCGATAATACCGCCCACTATCGGGCTGCCGCTCTCCCGGGCGGCCATCAGGCGAGCCAGGTCGGCTTTATTGAGAACCAGTTGAAATTCGCCAGGCGCTCGCTCCGCCAGTTGCTGAAGCCGCTGCGCCTGGTAGAGTGCCCGCGCGGTGAGGCTGTCCCAGGTGGCCCGGGGCCAGCGCTGGCTGAGGGCTAGCAGCGTGATATTGTCGATGGAATCTGTGGCGTTCTCTTCGTAGTTCTGACCGGCAGGGGACTTGGTTACCGTAGTGAACACCTGTAAAGCCACATTGCCCTCGCGCAATCGCGGTATATCCACCTGACCCCGGTCGGCCCTTTCCAGCAGGTCGCGGTGCCACAGCGTGCTGTCGGCGTGCAGGTCTCCGATGACGAGCGTTTTATGCAGGGCCTGGGCCTCCGCGGAGGGCGCGGGCCAATCCTGGCGGGCAACCTTGTTCATCGATGATTCGAGGAGTCCCGGACCAATAGCAAAAAACAGGGTGACGATAACGGCTAGTAGTACCACGGGAATAACAATGCGCTTCATGCCTGACTCCGATACAGGGCAAAACCAATAGGGGGCGCATATTAGCACTTTCGAGGGACCTGTTCGCCTGTCAGGTTTTTGTCCAGCCGGTGAAGTCGACTGGTTCAATTTGTTGGTGTTACTTCTTCGGAGTCCCGGGTCTGGGATGTTATGGTCTCGTCTCTTTTCGGGGCGTAGTGATGTTGAAAAAATCAATTCCAGTCATACTTTTGCTTGGCCTGGTACTGGGCTGCAGTGATTCCAACAATCGCAATAACAACAGCCAGGTGCCAGAGCCGGAGCCTGAACCCGAACCATCGGTGACCTTCTCCGCTGAGGTCAGGCGGACCGACTATGGCATACCCCATGTGAAAGCCGATGATTGGGGAGGCCTGGGATACGGCTTTGGCTATGCGTATGCGCAAGATAACTACTGTGTGGTCATGCGCGAGATCATCATCACCCAGGGTCGCTCTGCAGAGTATTTTGGCGAGAAAGTGGGTAATCCCGACTCTGATTTTCTGCTGCGGTTTATCAATGGCGATAAGCAGGTGTTTAAAGAGCAGTTTTTTGACCAGTTGCCCGACTACGCGCAGGAGCTGTCAGAAGGCTTCGTGGCCGGTTTGAACCGGTACCTTGCGGATACGGGTGTTGAAAACCTGCCGGAGGGCGATTTTGGCTGTCGCGACGCGGCCTGGGTGGCGCCTATAGACGCGGTAGACCTGGCGCTGTACCTCCGTAGGCAGGCCTTACGTGGTAGCTCAACCGAGGGTGTATTCCGCAGTGCCTTGTTGGCGGTCGAGGGGCCCAATGCCGCTGTCGCGGCCAAGGCTACTTCTGAACCCCCCAGTAGCAAGCAGCGCCGGAAGATAGACCCCGAACAGGTGGCCGCACAACTGTTGAGTTCACCGGGGCTGGCGATGGCGACGGCGGAGCTGCGCAATGTGGAGCGGGGCAGTAATGGCCTTGCACTGGGCAAAGACGCCACCCGTGATGGCAGTGGTATGCTGCTGGGTAACCCTCACCAGCCCTGGTTTGGTGATGGTGCCTGGTATATGGCGCACCTGACCCTCCCGGGCGTGTACGACGCCGCGGGTGCAGCGCTGCAAGGGTTTCCTTTCATCGGCATTGGATTCAACCGCGATGTCGCCTGGACGCACACGGTGTCACTGGCCAACCGCTTCAGCCTCTACGAACTGAAGTTGAACCCGAATGACCCACTCCAGTACGACTACAACGGTGAGTGGCGTGACATCGTCAGTGAGGATGTCACGATCAAGGTGCTACTCGAGGACGGTAGTCTCGAAGAGCGTACCTTCACCTTTTACAGTTCCCATTACGGGCCCATCGTAAACCTGGGGGGTGTGGAGCCCCTGTTGACCGGCTGGCCCATGTTCAACGGCTCCGTATTGTCTTTCAGGGATGCCAATCTGTTCACCGGTATTCGCAGCATTCAGCAGTGGATAGAGAAAGCGCAGACTACAAATATTGATGAGTATATTGAGTCACTGAACATTATTGGGAACCCGGTGTTTCATGACCTGGCCGCTGATCGTCATGGCGATGCCTTTTATGGTGAAGTGTCGGCGATCCCCTTCATCTCACAGGAGCAGCTCGACAGTTGTGTTAATGGCATTATCGCGCCGCTGCTGGCCACCGCCACGACCAATGTGATTATTACGCTCGATGGTTCTGATCCGGCGTGTGAGTGGGGCGATGATCCGCAAGCCCCGCCGGGCAGCAATCTCTACAGCAGTTCTGCTCTGCCACAGTTGAAGACAACTGACTATGTTGGCAACAGCAATAACAGTTACTGGTTGAGCGACGCGAACAATCCACTGGAGGGATTTCCCACAATTATGGGTCCGGTGGGCTACGAGGGTCTGCAGCAGTTTTTGCGTACCCGGATTGGTCATATCATGGTTGCTGAACGCAAGGCCGCCAGCGATGGGCTGAGTGAGACGCCCCTGTTTGACCTGGAAACGCTGAAGCAGATGATGTACCTCAACCGTGTTTACGGGGCCGAGGTCGTGCTCGACGATGTGCTGGCAGTCTGCGAAACCGAGGCTGCCCAGACTGTAGCCCAGGCTTGCGGTGTCCTGGCGTCCTGGGACCGCAAGGCGGATCTCGACAGTCGCGGCACCCAGGTATTTATTGAATTCTGGGGGCAGATTCGTCGCGAGTTTGGTAATTTCCAGAGCGTGGTCGACAGCGATGAGTTCTGGGCGGTCGATTTCGACAGGAACGATCCGCTGAACACCCCCTCCGGCATCGATCTTGCCATCGAGGCCAACCACACCCGCGTCATTTCGGCCCTGGCCGAGGCAACCCGGCGGCTGGACGAGAACTTCGTGCCCCTGGATGCACCCTGGGGAGAGGTGCAGTTCCTCGAGCGCAACAGCGAGAACGTACCGATACACGGCGGCGACGGTAGTGCCGGTATTTATGGGGCGATTGGTGTGGGTCTGTCAGAGGGGGGTTACAGAAACCCGACGGGTGGAAATTCCTATATCCAGGCCGTGACCTGGGATGAAACCGAATGTCCCATTGTCGATGCCATCCTGGTGCCCTCCCAGTCGACTGACCCGGAGTCTCCGCACTTTGCCGACCAGACCCGGTTGTATTCGAATAAGGAGTGGCTGCGGTTCCCCTTCTGTGAAGAGGATATCGTAGCCAATCAGATTGGCAAAACGCTGCTTATCGAGGAATAATGGAGGCGAGCGGGATGGTCGTCGATGGGAGCAAGTGATTATGACCAGGTTGACTGGCGTGACAGTGTGTTTGGTTTTTTTGGCGTCGACACTTTCCGTATCCGCCGACGAGATTACTGAATCGGCATTGGCCTTGTGTGAAAAGGTGAAGGCGTGCTCCATGGCCCAGATCAACGAGGAGGATCTTACCCCTGAACTGCGCCAGATGATGGAGCCGATGCTGGAAAACATGTGTGCCAACATGCAGTCCCGTGTGCAGGCAGTACCCCAGGGCCATACGCTCTATGGACCGGCGGTAGCGTGCATGGACAGCATGTCCACGCTGTCTTGTGAGCAGATGATGGACTCCGAACAGGCGCTGACGCCCGAGTGCAGTGAATACGAGAAATTGGCTCGTGCCGAAGCGGGTTTGGACTGACGCCGCGCAAGCGGCCTGCGCTCACCGAGCGTGCGGCAGTACTACGCCGACCCGCCCCGACGGCCTCTCTGGCTGGCGCAGCGCCTGGAACAGTACACGACCGATTCCCAGTTTCGTTTCCAGCGTGCACGCCATTGGAAGGGACGCTGACACACCGGACAGGTTTTTTCTGGCCTTGGTGAGCGACCCATGTCAGGCCTCGGGTGGCAGCGGCCAGTCGGCCGGGTCGGTAACGTAGTCGGGCTGCGTAGGGCGAAACCCTCCCCATTTGCTGGTGAAAGTACCTTCCGGGTCGTATTCCCGGGCTTGTTTGTCGAGATTGAAATGGCGACCACCGCGCGGATCTGTTCCCACGCCCGCAATGTACTGCCAGTTACCATAGTTGCTGCCGACGTCGTAATCGATCAGGTGCTTCTCGAAGAAAGCGGCTCCATACCGCCAATCGATACCGTATTCATTGACCAGGCAGCTGGCAGCGATCTGGCGTCCCCGGTTACTCATCCACCCTGTGGCAACCAGTTGGCGCATCAGCGCATTGACCAAAGGGAAATTGGTGTCGCCCTGCGACCAGCGGGCGAAATTACGCGGCTCGAAGGTACAGCGATTGAGTTTGCCCCGGATGCCAGCGGGCTTGAACAACGCGGCACCGTCAGCCAGTGCACGCCAAAAAAAGAATTCGCGCCACAGTAATTCGAAGATTAGCCAGCCCGTCGACTCGTTTGCCCCATACCGGTTTTCGTAGTCGGCAACGGCAGAGGCCACTTCTCTCGGCGACAGGCAGCCATTGGCTAGCCAGGGCGATAGCGTACTCGAACCGGTCAATGGGTCCAGGCAATTGCGGGTTTGCTTGTAACGGGCGATACCGCGCTCGGTGAATAACCAGTGTTGCAATCGTCTCTGTCCTGCCTGAACACCGCCGCGCACGGGCATCCCGGGATGTGGTGGTGTACGGGTCTCCGGTAATGCCGTCGACCATACTGAGGCCGGTGGTGGCGGCAGCTTGTCGATATGCGGTGTTGCTGTTTTTCGAGTGAGTGTCTCAACCGCTTTTTTAAACGGGGTAAACTGCCCGGGAAGCTGGTCAATTGAAAAGGGTAACGCCTGCTGCTCGAACAGGCTGTTGCTATCAAAAACACGTAGAGGCACCGGCAGCAGAGTCGACAGGTGTTTCAGGGTCTGCTGTTCGTAGTATCCGTGAGTTTGACCGGTGGCCACCTGGTCGATCTGATGCCTTTGCACCAGTCTTGGAATCTCGACCTCTGGATTGCCATAAACCACGACCAACGTTTGCTGCAGGGGCGCCAGGCTGTCGCGCAGTGCCTGCAGGCTTTCCACCAGGAATCGATGCCGGTGCCCACCGAGCCCCTTGAGGTTGCACCAGGGTCTGTTCTCCCGCCAACAGTAGACCAATAGCAATTGCCCGGCGTCAGCCTGGGCGAGCAGCCCGGGGTTATCGTGCAGGCGCAGGTCATTCTGGAACCAATAGAGCGTCTTCATTGGGTGGACTAGTAAAGGATGTGCTGTATGTACGCACACCCCAGTGGGCTGGATTGTGTTGCCGCCTGCCTCACGCTTGGTTTTGGCACCCGGCTGTTATAGGCTGCATCTCGATTTTCTTGCAGCTCGACAGTATTTGTCGGCCTGTGCCCTCTGCCCTGGAGTGTTCAATGAGCGACAACAGCATACTGTTTCAACCTTTCGATCTCGGTAAGCTACACCTGCGCAACCGCATCGTGATGGCCCCAATGACCCGCAACCTGTCTCCAAACAACATTCCCGGGGAAGACGTGGCGCAATACTATGCCCGCCGCGCTGCTGGCGGTGTTGGCCTGATTTTCACCGAGGGTACCTGCGTCGATCATATCGCCGCCAGTGGCTACCCGGACGTACCGTACTTTCATGGGGAAGAGCGTCTGGCAGCCTGGCAGCGCGTGGTTGATGCGGTTCATGCCCAGGACGGCAAAATCGCTCCCCAATTGTGGCACTGCGGCGGCATGCGAAAGGCTGGCACACCACCCGAGGGTGATGTCGACGGCTATACCCCGTCGGGCATGAACATGCCCGGCAAAGTGAATCGCCATGTCATGAGCAAGCAGGATATCGCCGACGTCATTGGCGCTTTTGCTCGCGGCGCTGCCAATGCCAAAGCCCTGGGTTTTGATGCGGTGGAAATACACGGCGCCCACGGTTACCTCATCGACCAATTTTTTTGGGAAGCGCTCAACCAGCGTGACGACGAGTACGGCGGCTCATTCGACAACCGCCTTCGCTTTGCTATCGATATTATCGAGGCGGTCAGGGATGCCGTGGGTCCTGATTTCCCCGTTTCTTTCCGCTACTCGCAATGGAAGCAGCAGGATTTCACCGCACGCCTGGTGGAGTCGCCGCAGGAGCTGGAAAAACTGGTATTGCCCTTGAGCGATGCCGGCGTCGATATTTTCCATTGCTCCACGCGGCGCTTCTGGGAGCCTGAGTTTGAGGGCAGTGATCTCAACCTGGCCGGTTGGACACGCAAGATCACCGGCAAGCCGGCGATAACGGTCGGCAGTGTGGGGCTGAATGCGGATTTCATACCGGAACCGGGCGAGGCCTCCTTTAAGGAAGCGGAGCCCGCCAGCCTCGATGAATTACTGCGCCGCATGGAGGCCAACGAGTTCGATCTCGTGGCTGTCGGCAGAGCGTTGATTGCTAACCCGGAGTGGGCAAATTATGTCAAGGCGGGTGATGCCGATCGCTTGCAGGCCTACCGCACAGAAATGCTGGGCGCGCTGGCCTGATTGCTCCGGGAATTTACCGCCAACACTACTGGTAGTTGATGCCGTGTAGCTCGAAGATATCGCGTGCCTCGCCCAGCCAGGGCTCGTAGTGGCGCCAGCGCTCTACGGCGCGATGGTAAATCTTCTCCCTGACCTGCACTGAACTGGCGGTGGCGACCGGGGCGGTGTTGGTGTGGAACTCCAGGCACTGCGGCTGCCATCGCAGGTTGCAGTGCTCCAGCAAGCGGCGGGTCTCTGCTTCCGGGTTAGCCACCACCGATTCATAGTGCACCTGGTAGAACCTCTCTCCCAGCAGGCTTTTGAAATGACCTGTCAGCGCCTGGAAACGCGCATAGAATGCGGCCGTATCCGCCAGGCTGTAGGCGTAGTTGTAGTAAGAGAAGTTGGTGGAGAACAGCTGCCGGTAGTTACTCAGGCAGGTGTCCATGGGGTTGCGCTGCAGGCAGATAATTTTTGCCCTGGGCAGAGCCCTCGCGATCATGGGTACATACATGAAGTTCAGCGGCATCTTGTCAATGAAATGGGGGCTGCCCCCGGTCAGGTGGCGAGTCGAGTCCACGTAATCCCGACCCAGTCGAGCGAAATCGAGCTTGCCTGCCTGGCTGATAGTCTCGACATCCAGCACCCATTGCGAGGCGGTTTGCAATTGCCTTTTCACCAGCAGTGAGAAGTTAGCCAGTTCCCCCGCAGATTCGACCTCTGAATGGCTGGACAGGATACGCTCGATGAGCGTGGTACCAGTGCGCGGCATGCCGACGATGAATATAGGCTCTTCGGAGTCATGTCCCTGGTCATCGGTTTGCAACAACTCGTCGGCCAGCTCCCGCAGTGCCTCAAAGAGTGCCGGGTTGTCGTCTTCCTCTCGCTTGAGCAATTTTAACTTTTCCCGATTGGCCTCGGTCAGCCAGTGGAATGCCCGCTCGTAGTCTTTCAGATCCTCGTATTCCTTGGCCAGTGCGTGACCGACATGGAGTCTTGCGTCGGCGTCATCACCGAGCTTCGGCCATAAGTGCTGCAGCCGCTCGAGATGGTTATTGTTCTCGGTTTGGCGGCGCAGCTGCGACAGCGATGAGTGGCTGCGATAGTTTTGTGGGTCGAGGGCGATCGCGGCCTCGTAGGCTTTTTCGGCTGCTTCGAAGTCGCCGGAAAATTGCAGGCAGGAGGCCAGGTTGTACTGGAAGCTGACTGAGTCAGGATTGAGGTGGCAGGCCTGGCGAAAGTAGGGCAGGGCCTGTGCATGTTGCCCCAGGCGTGAGTGCAGCACCCCCAGGGAGTCGTACTGCAGGGCACTGGTCAATGTGCTGGCGCGAAAGCCCGCAACGATTTTCTTGGCCTCTTCATGCCGGCTCAATTCCAATAGACACTGGGCCTGAAATAGCAGGTAGTCGGGGTTGCCGCCGTCAAACCCCAGCGCGCGCTGAACGATCTCCTCAGCTTTTCCGGTGTTGCCATGCCGGTGGGCGATAAGGGCCATAATGAAATAACCCTCGGCCACCGTGGGGTCCTGTTGCAGAACCGCCATGGCCAGCGAATGCGCCTGTTGGTAATCAGCCTTGTTAAGTGCCAGGTGCGCCGACTTGATTTGGTCTGCCTGGCTTGCCTGTATTGTCATTGCGTCAGTTGGAGGGCTTTGTGATCGTCGACCAAATTATCGCAGCTCCGGGGGTTTGCGCCCAGCCAAAAAAAAGGGATGCCGAAGCATCCCTTTTTCGATCGAGCAGTGTTTTACATATCGAAGCGATAGGTAGCACGCAGACCGATGGTGAGCGGGCGCAGTACGTTGGTACCGAACCGGCGTACCTGGACATCGTTACCGTCGAAATCAGGCACTACCTGGTTGAAGGACGGATCCTGGCGCACGCCGGTTTCCGCATACTTGTCCAGCAGGTTGTCGGCATAGAGTGTTACATCCCACGCGTCCGCCCGCAGTGCGGCTGACAGGCTGTGCACCGCATAGCCAGACAGTGTGTAGGCATTTGCCCTGCCACCAGTCTTGGTGAGTACGTCGCTGACGGCAGTGATACCGTAGTTGAACGACAAATCCATATCGTTGAGCGGCATGATGTAGGTGGCGAAGATGCTGCCCTGTTGCTCCGGTGAACCCGGCAAGCGGTCGCCGTCCCGGCCATCTACCCTGATCGTCGCGAAACCGGCGCCGGGTGAGGTTTGCAGCAGGTCTGGCGCGTCTTCGGTGAGCTCAGCCTTGCTGTACGAGTAGCTGCCCCGCACCGAGAAGTTGTCGGTCATCAGCCAGTTGAATGACAACTCGACCCCGGTCGACTCTGCACCGTCACCGTTGATCACGATGGAGACGCCGGCGTTCTCTGTCACCGAGTCCAGCTGCGGGTCGGTCCAGTCGATGTAGTAGATGGCGCCGTTCAGCGTCAGCCGCTGGTCAAGCCAGGTTGAACGCAGTCCCAACTCATAGTTTTTCGTTTCGTCAGGGAAGTATTCGAACTCATCAGGCAGCGCACACAGACCCTGTCCGGGTGGGATGGGATCAGGACAAAGGCCAATGCCGTTACCCGCGCCCAGTCGGAAGCCCTCCGAGTACGTGAAGTAGGCCATCATATCGTCACTGATGTCGTAGGAGGTGTTGAACTTCCACAACGTGCCGTCGTCCTCCTGAGACGTGGAATCAAAATCGTCTGCAGTGGGAACAATCGGGCCTGTAAACCCTGTGTCAAACAGCGCATCAAACATCGGGAAGAATGTTGCGGAACTGGTTTCGAACTCGTAGTCGTAGTAGCGTCCGCCGACGGTGACTTCCCAGCGGTCGGTGATTGCGTAGCTCAATTCACCGTAGAAAGCCCACTCGGTAGTTTCCTCGATATCGATCGAGTAGTACTCGAGTTGATCCGGTCGAGAAGCGATACCGCCGAAATTCTCAACAGCCCAGTCACCGAAGCCAGGTGTAAACTCGCGTGAGTCGGCGCTGTCGATATCGAAGGTGTTGTAGAACGCGCCGGCGATCCAGCTGAAGGCACCGTCACTGTTCGATACCAGGCGGAACTCCTGGTTAAACCGTTCCTCGTCGGTGTCTTCCCGGGTGAAAGCAGCGAATGAGGGAAATGCCTCGTAGCTGTATTCCAGGGTGATCAGCAGGTCGGTCTGGTCCCTTTGCCCGCTTTCCTCGTACTCAGAGAAACCTGTCGCGGAGGTCAATTCGGCAAAGCCAAGATCCGCAGTAAGCTCCAGGGCGATAAGCTCGTTGGTACGCTCACTGGGCTCAACAAAACGATAGGCCGACTCGTACTTGCCCGTATTCAGGGAGTCCCGGCCGTTGATGGTCCTGCCGCCGGACTCCATGTCCTGGTAGTAATAGGTCAGTGTGCCATCCAACCAGTCGGTTGGGTTCCAGCGCAGTGCCGCACGGGCGGACAGGGTTTCCTCGTCATTCACGTCGTCGACGGAGCGCAGGTTGGCCCTGACATCATCACGGTTGCTGAAATCCGGGTCGGGGTTGGAGACGCCCGGCTCACGGACGGTGTAAATGTAATCAATAAAGCCCGAATCCTCGACGTAATCCATGTTCACGCGGAAGGCGAGGGTGTCGGCCACAGGCAGGTTGACAGTAAAACCCATGTCGGCGCTGAGGTCATCGGCTTCCGATATCTGGTAGACGTCGCCGCGAATCTCGAGCTCGGTATCTTCAAATTGCGGCTTGTTGGGGATGTATCGAATCGCGCCACCCAGTGTGCCGGCGCCGTACAGGGTACCCTGCGGTCCGAGCAGCACTTCCACGCGCTCCATATCGTTCAGCTTCAGGTCGACATAGACCGGGATCTCGCCAACGTAGGTGGCGACCGTACCGCCGCTTTCATTGCCGAATGCCGGGTCTACCGAACTCACGCTCAAGCCGCGCACGATGATGCGGTCAGCTGCGCGTGACCCCTGGTCGATGATGTGAATCCCGGGTACCCACTGCATGGCTTCTGCCAGGCCGGAGAGACCCTGTTCCCTGATTGTGCTGCCACCCAGGGCAGATATGTTCAGCGGAATGTCCTGAATGCTCTCCGCGCGGCGGGTTGCCGTCACGATGACTTCTTCCAGGGCTCCTGTTTGAGCGTATACCTTGCCGGTGACCATGGCGGAGGCCACAGCGGCCGACATGGCACTGAGCTTGAAAATACGATTGGTGTTCATTGCTACATCCCTAACTATTTGATTTTAATGCACATTTTAAATCCCGACGTCCCTGGCCTAACGCCATCGATTGATGACCACTAGAAGTTTGAATCAGGGTGCCCCGACTGAATTCTCAATTATGACCACGAGAAAGGTTACCATTGGTGTTGCAAATTCGATACGCCCGGCTTGGGGAATATTACCGAGCTTTTGTACAGAAAGTGTATATTTATCCGAGACTTATGTCGGGTTGTTACTCCCAAAGGTGGAGGCCATGAATCGCATTTCGGATGTCCATGGTCAGGTTGATGGATTTCAGCGGTGCTGCTGCGTCGAGGTCCCACACGGTGATGGTGGACGGTGAGGAGCCGGCGATCACGATAGAATCGCGATACAGGCAGAGGCCGCGGCCGAAGCCCTGGCGCGCCAGTTTTTCATCACCCAACTCAGCGTGCTCCAGGGACTCGGGGGCGTACTGGGGTACGTCGAGGTAGCAAAACGCGTTGTCCGCCTCGTAAGCCAGCAGGTCACTGTTGGTGTCGTTGTACAAAACCCCGTTACGGTACTTCATCGCATTGTGAGTCCCGGGGGGCAGTTTGGCGATCGGGCGCAGGGCCTGGTCGCTGATGTGTAGCAACATGGGCAAGCCGCGACCGCTGACGTAGAGGCCATCAGCATCCCGGGTCACGTTATTCAGGTGTAGCGAATTGCCGGGGCTTGGACCGGACTTGCGCGGGTCAAAGACCTGCAGGTGTAAGCTGTTCTTTTCCCGTGGCCTCAGCAGCCAGCCGCGATTGAACTCGGCAGTGCGAAGATCGAACTGCAATATGCAGTCGAATCCGGTCGAGGTAACCAGCAAGGTCTCGCCGTAGCGGAAGATTTCATGGGCATGCCGCAGGTAGGGGTTTTTCCACGAATTGACCCGATTGAAACCGCGGTCAAAGCAGAACAATTCGTCGCTGGCAGCGATGTACACATGGTCGTCAAACAGCGCAATACCTCGCAGCCCCCGGTCCCAGCCGCGGCCTTCCCAACTGATATCGCAGGTATCCCAGTCGATTACCTGCTCGACAGACTCGTCCTGCAGATTCACCAGGTAAACGCCGCCGTGACTCTGTTCCTTGTGAGCGCCTCTTATCACGGAGGTAGCGATTACAGTGGGTAGTTCAATATCCCCTCGCGGGGCCGGTGGAGGATTTGCTGCAGTGACCAGACGTTGCTTGCGGCGTTTCTCAAAGCCCCAGCGCAGTATTGCCGGGTCGTTCGCCGCCGCTGGAAAGTAATCCACAATCAGGTGTATGCGGTCCTGGGCGCCCTTGTTGACCACCGAATGGGTAACCCGGTTGTTGAGCTCAAACACCTCACCGGGTTCAAAGTGGCAGTCCTGCTCATCGATGGTAAAGATAACCCCTTCGTTGCTGGTCAGGGGGATGTGTACCCGGTGAGAGGCGACCAACATCAGCGACTGATCGACATGGGGCTGTATCGAGGCGCCGGGCTTCATCCGGGCGAACTGGATGCGGGTCACAATGCCCTCCACGCCCAGGTAGCCAATGATTTGCTCGACGAGGGTTTGCGTCTCGGTTACGAGGGGGCCCCAGTTACCCTGGATTTCAATATCCGACTCGCGCAGCGGCCGCTCCGCCAAAATCTGGCCAAACTGTTGCGCAGAAATCGACTTCAGGAAGATCGACCGGGTTTCGCGGTAGAGCGTTAACGAGCGCCGCAGACTTTCGCCTTCCTCCCAGGCGGATTCAGGCAGCGCCTGCAGGCGATCGGTAACCGCATCTATCTGCGCTGAACCAAGATGGCGATAGGGTGTTGTCATCCACATGGATGCAGAGTCTCCCAGATTTGATCGGCTGTAGCCACAGGGCGGGGCGGTCATAGCAGGTGCAACAGGCACGGGTACGCGGTGTGTTCCCTGGCAGAAATACGGTAACGTGTTCGCTGCGTATTAGTAGTAAAGCGGAGGGTAATTATGGCTGTCGACAAGCAAAAAATTGAGCGGGAATTCTTTCGGATGCTGAACCGTGTTGTAGAGCCTGCAGTGCGTCGCGGCATCGGTTCACCGCGATTTGTTCCCGGTGGTTTGATTGTGCTGGAAACTGTCGGCTTCAAGAGCGGCCAGGTCCGGCGGATGCCCCTGGCGGCAACCCGCCTGCAGGGCTATGTGTTTATCAGCACGTTTCGCGGTGATCGGTCCCTGTGGGTCAAGAACCTGCAAAAACGGCCACGCACACGGTATTACCTCAACGGTAAACTGCGCGAGGCGCGGGCGTTTGTGATGATGCCGGGTAAGCGCTACCAGCGACCCAAGTCCCTGCCGCCGGTTATTGGCAAGATAACTGACTTTCTCGCACCCTACACGAAAGCCGGTTGGGCGTTTGCCGTACTGGCGCCGGTTAAGCCTGCCAAGCCCCAACGCTGACGCGCGCCCAGGAGGCTCCATGAAATTCTACTACTTTCCGGTGGCACCCAACCCGACCCGCGTGCGGGTGTTCATCAGGGAAAAAGGAATAAAGCTTGATGAGGTGCTGGTGAACTTGCGCGAGGGCGAACAGAACAGTGCCGAGCACCTGGCCCGCAATCCACGCGGTGCCTTGCCGGTACTGGAGCTGGATGATGGCACTACCCTCACTGAGAGCGTGCCGATCATGGAGTACCTCGAGGAGCTGCATCCTAGCCCAGCCCTGATTGGTGAAGATGCCTTGCAGCGGGCCAGGAGCCGCGAACTCGAGCGCCTCGCCGAATTAAAGGTGCTGATACCGATTGTCCGTTGCGTGCACGCCACCAACTCGCCACTGGGCCTGCCGCCCAATCCGGTGATCGCCGAAATGGAACAGGCGCGCCTGCCGCAGGGGCTGGCGCTCTTGGATGAAACCATTGCGGACAGGCCGTTCGTCCAGGGCGACGCGCCCTCCATGGTCGACTGCACCCTGTTTGCCGGGTTGTATTTCGCCGAGTTCGGCAAACTGGAGATACCCGATCAGTACGCCAACCTGTTGCGTTGGTACGAAGACTTTAAACAGCGCCCCAGCGCCCAGCCCTGAGGGCTCAGGTCTTCCTGACGTAGACCACCAGGGTCGGAAACTTGTTCGGGCTGGTGTTGATGAGAAACATGACCTGGCCGTTTGCCGAAATTGCCCCGTGTGTCTCTCGGGTTTCCAGCTCGCCGGTGGCTTTTACCAGCATGAAGTCCTGTCCCAGAGAGTAATTGCGGCCGCCGACCGAGTCCCGCAGCACCGTCTCAACCGTGGTTCCCTGGTTGTTGAGCTGCAGCTCCGTTACGCCAGAGACCGGTTGGGTACTCATCCAGGCGCCGTAGTAAGTACCTGCGACATTGCCAACCATTTTGTCACCCGAGGTACGCAGGCACATGGCGGCGCCTTGTAGTCGAGCCGAGATCTGGGTTGCGGCGAAAAGGCTGCCGTCTTCCGAGAGTCCGCCCGCCAGGCGCAGGCCGGCGTAGTCGAACGTGGTGGTACCGTCGGGATCTACGGTGTAGCTGACAACCGACTGACCGGAGCGGTCCTGCCGGTCGCTGACAACGACCATTGAGCCGCCGCCCCTGCCGTTGAGGTTGGCGCGAAAGAATGTCGCGCGACCATCAGACATGATATGGCCGCAGTAATAGATACCCTCGAAAACTGCGGGGTCAGCCTCTGTTTGCTCGGGTACCAGGTAACTGGCAGAGATAGCATCGTCGCTGTTATCGGTATCAGCGATGGCGAGGAAGTCACCGGCAGCGGTCGCGCCACCGGCGGGAATGAGCGAGTCGGCATCGGGTCCGACAAACAGCAGGCTGTCTTCTCTTCGGGCAAAAGCTGCGGGGCTTCTTTCGAAACCGCCGCGTGTGGTGGCCTGGGCGGTGGTGATACGGTAACTGCCGTCGATGGAGAAAAGGGCGTCAAGCAACTCGGCGAAACCGAAATTTCCAGAGGCGCCAAAACGCGACAGGATATACGGTGCGGCCGCAGGTGCTCCGGTATCCGGGACGAACACCGCAGTCAGTGGTGGCAGCGGTGTATTGGGGTAAGTATCGTCCCAAAGATTGGCTAAACCGCGACTGTAGTTGACCTGGCAGTCTGCACCGCTGGAGTTCTTGGAACAAAATCCGCGCCATTCTGAAAAACGCCAGCCCGCCCTGGGTAACGCGCGATACGTTACCGCTTCATCGTCATTGACGTCGTTATCGGTGCAAGCTGGTTGATCGGCCCGAAATTCGTCCAGTGAGCAACCACGGGCGCCACTCTGCAACTCGATAATGTCACCCTCGCCCTCGATCGCCAACGGGTGCTTGCAGGCGCTGAGCAGGGCACAGATCACCAGTACGGAGATTGTGTTGTGTCGCTTCATGAATATCGGGTCAAAGCTGCCAGAATGGTGGAATGATACCGTAAGCGCCTGCTCTACGGCTGTGTCATTTTGCCATACTGATGAACAGTCCCTCAGCGCTGGCGGTGACTTCACCGTTGACCCGCATCTCACCGCGACTGAGCAGTTTCCTGCCGTCGTTACGGACGTTGATCCCCCACAGTTCTACCGGTGTCTCCAGCGGTGTTTTTTTGTGGTACTTGATCGTCAGGGTGCCGGTAAAACCGGCTTTGCCGGCCACCACATTGGCCATCGACAAGACTTCGTCGAATACCGCGGCGATGATGCCGCCGTGAACGCAGTCTGGCGGTCCGGCGTAGGTCGGAGAAAATGTCACTTCCCCGGCTACCTCGCCATCCTGGTTGCGCAAACGCAGTGGCAGCGCCATCGCATTGCGTCGCCCTGATACAGGGCTGTAGGGCATACAGGCAGTCAGGTCCTCGTCCTGCCAGGCAAAACCGGGGGTATCGCTGGCGATTGAGATAGTCGACCAACCTTCACCCTGCTGTAGCCATGGCGCCAGAGCAGAAAGCGCCTGGTGGATATGCTCGCTCGCTTCACTCAGCACGGAGTCCGGTGCTGTGCTACTGCGCAGCAAGCGGATCAATTCGCCCGCCTCCCGGTTGACGCTCTCGGCAATACCGTCAGCCGGTGGGTTTTCATCTGTCATTGCGCTTTCCACGTGCCTTCTGATTAGAGGGATAGTGGCGCAGCCAGTTAGCGCTGACAATCCATTACCGGGCAGGCGGGGTGGTCAGTTCGATATGTCATATCAGTGGGTTCTGCCTGCCCTGTTGTTTGCGTCAGACGCCAGCTCGCTTACTATGCAGCAGCGACAACACTTATCGGGAATCCCAACATGCTTTTGAGACTGATCAATTTTCCTGCACGCTGGTGCTCCAAATGGCTGGGGCTGCTGTTCGTATTATCGGTTTTACCCGCCGTCGCAAAAGATACCGCCAAGCCTGTATTGCATGGTAAGCACTGGGTCGCGGTGACTGGCAAGCCCCTTGGTGCTACTGCCGGAGCCATGATTTTCAGCCGCGGGGGCAATGCCGTTGATGCTGCTTGCGCGATGCTGGCGGCGACGTCCACGATGTGGGACACCCTGGGCTGGGGCGGAGAGACACAGGCGCTGATATACAACCCGCATACCGGTGAAGTGAAGGGCATCAACGCACTGGGGGTGGCGCCCACCGGGGCAACCGCAGAATTCTTTAAAGAACAGGGCATGGCATATCCACCTGAGTATGGACCGCTGGCGGCTGTGACTCCCGGTACCCCGGGAGGGCTAATGGTGATGCTGGCGGAGTACGGCAAGCTCAGCCTGGCGCAGGTGCTGGCCCCGGCGATGGAGATGGCCGAAGGCTACCCGATAGAGGCCGTTCAGGCGGACAATATCGAGAAACGTCGGGACGTGTTGTCACAGTGGTCCTACTCGCGTGAGGTCTTCCTGCCCCACCTCAATCCGGAGGACCCGAATCAGCGGGCAGCACCGTCGGTGGGCGAGGTGTTTAAACAGCATGACTTGCTGGCGACCTTGCAAAAGCTGGTGCAGACAGAGCGTGAGGCCCTGGCGCAGGGTAAGACCCGCAAAGAGGCAATTTACGCGGCCTATGATCGTTTCTATCGGGGCGATATTGCCAAGGAGATTGTACGCAGTTCGAGCGAGTACGGTGGTCTGCTTACCCTGGAGGACCTGGCCAACTGGCAGGTGCATATCGAGGAGCCGGTAACGACGAACTACAAGGGCGTTGACGTGTACAAGCTAACCACCTGGGTGCAGGGACCGGTTATGCTGCAGGCATTGAACATGCTGGAGTCCTTCGATCTTAAAGGCATGGGCTATAACTCGCTGGACTATATTCACACGCTCTACCAGGTGATGAACCTGGCATTTGCCGATCGCGATTTCTACTACGGCGACCCCTATGTCCCGCCCGAGGAACCGATAGTGGGCTTGCTGTCCAAAGACTATGCCGCCGAGCGGCGCAAGCTGATCGATCCGAAGCGCAACAATCCGGAAGCTCGACCGGGCAACCCCTACGACTTCCAGCCGGGCGACAACCCGTTCCTGGAGCAACTTGAGAACTGGCAGCCTGTGCCACCCAAGGTAGAGGCTGATGGCACCGATGGCTTTCAGCAGGCTGCCCTGAGCGATAACAACGACGCATTTCTGGCGGGGACTACCTCCATCCAGGCTGCCGATGCAGAAGGCTGGGTAGTATCGATTACTCCCAGCGGTGGTTGGATTCCCGCCTTTATTGCCGGCGACACGGGCATAGGCCTGAGCCAGCGCATGCAGAGCTTTGTGCTGAGTGATGCGATGAACCCGTACAACGTTGTCCAGCCCGGGCAACGGCCGCGGGCGACCCTGACACCCAGTATCGCAATGCGCGATGGCAAACCACTCATGGCATTTTCGGTACAGGGTGGCGATAGTCAGGATCAGAACCTGCTGCAGTTCTTTCTCAACATGATGGAGTTCGA
This sequence comes from uncultured Alteromonadaceae bacterium, assembly GCA_964590005.1. GTDB lineage: Bacteria > Pseudomonadota > Gammaproteobacteria > Pseudomonadales > Halieaceae > CALJFL01. Next base: position 27,640 of record CAZPVJ010000078.1, read on the forward strand.
CATGAACGTGCAGCAGGCAGCAGAGGCGCATAACTTCACCAGCTACCAGATGCAGAGCTCTTTTGGTGCACACGAGTCGGAACCGGGCCGGCTCCAGGTTACGCCGAAAGTTGACGATTCGGTGCGCGAGGCGTTGCCGGGGCTGGGCTACGAGGTAGAGACGATTGAGCGCACCTACAGTCCCATCACAGCGATATTCTTTGACATGGAAACGGGCACGATGTGGGGTGGAGCGAGCGACTACGGTGATGACTACGGGGTGGCCTGGTAGCGGGGACTTATCACAGCAAGAACTGAATGCGCTGCTACACTACATCACCGAAAAAATTCGATAATCAACGGGAGTCAAAATGAAGAGCAGACGGTTGGGCAGAAGTGGCATTGTCGTGTCGGATATTTGCATGGGAACCATGACCTTTGGTGCCCAGGCGGATGAAAAAACCTCCTTTGCTATTCTCGACAGGGCCTACGATGCGGGTATCGACTTTTACGATACCGCGGAGATGTACCCGGTGCCGCCCAAGTTGGAATATGCAGGCCTCACCGAGGAAATCTTCGGGCGCTGGATGAAGACCCGGGATCGGGATTCGCTGATTGTTGCCACCAAGGTCGCGGGCCCCAGTCATGGCTGGCTGACAGCGGTGCAGCGAGCCGGTAAAACCGGTCTGGACCGGCATCACATAGTGCGGGCACTCGAGGGCAGTCTGCGCCGCTTACAAACTGATTACGTTGATCTGTACCAGACCCATTGGCCCGACCCGGACATGCAGTACGAGGAAACCCTGTATGCCCTCGATGAATTGGTTCGCTCGGGTAAAGTCCGGATTTTGGGTTGTAGTAATGAGACCAGTTGGGGGTTGATGAAAAGCCTGGCGGCTTCAGAGATGCATGGCCTCGCCCGTTACGAAACCATCCAGAATAATTTCAGTATGGTTAATCGCCGTTTCGAAGATGAGTTGGCCCAGGTCTGTCGCAAGGAGCAGGTTAGCTTGATTCCTTACTCACCCCTGGCCGGGGGCGTACTGTCGGGTAAATACAACGATGGCCAGCGTCCTGAGGGAGCCCGATTCACCAACTATCTGAATGAAGGTGAGCGCCAGCAGAAAATGGCGGGGCGCTTCGTCAATGAGCGCAGCCTGGAATCAACCCGGCTGTTTCAGGAGATTGCAGCCGACCTCGGTATTTCCGTGGTTACGCTGGCCACTGCATGGAGCAAGCAGCATGATTTTGTCGCGTCAACGATCGTGGGTGCCACGACGGTCGAGCAGATGGACGAGATTCTGGCAGCGGCGGATCTGGAGCTGGATCGTGAAACAATGAAGCGCGTGTATCGCATCACTCGCGATATCATGTATCCATTGGGTTAGCCGCCCGCTATTCCCTCTGTACCAGATAATGGCACGCGGGGGCAGCCGGCCTTGACATTAAGTGGCAGATTCATTGCCGCGCCGCTTTCAGGCAGCCGAAAACGATAAGCCCGGTGCCGATTAAGGTTGTGCCGGTAAGGACCTCGTCAAACCATAGCCAGCCTATGGCTGCAGCCCAGATAAAGGCGCTGTACTCGACCGGGATCAGGATTCGTGTCTCTGCCCTGGCATAGGCCCAGGACATCAGGAGCAGTGACGCCAGGCCGAGCAGGGCTGCGATAACCAGCATCGGATACTCCGACGAAGGTGGCGGTACCGCGAGCAGCGGCGCGAGCAGCAAGTACATAAAGACGACGGTGCCATTCTGAAAAAAGGCGATTTCAAAGGGCTTGGCGGCGAGCGCCTGTTGTCGTTGTAGAATGAGGTTGTAGGCGTACAGTACTGCGCTAACCAAAATGGCAACGATTCCCGGCATGATGTCGTCGCCATAATCACCCCGCATTTTGCCCGCGACAATGACCAGGGCGCCGGAAAATCCGACCACTGAGGCGATGACTGCCGACGGGCCGATCGTTTCCCGCAGTAACAGGCGCGCGAGGTAAAGGGCGATCAATGGGGCGATAAATGACAGGGCGATGGCTTCGGCCAGCGGCACGTATTTGAGACCCCAGAAGAACAGGAACGCCATGACCGACGTTACGGTTCCGCGCCAGATGTGAAGCTTGAGTACACGGGCTTGCGGCCAGCCGGAACCCTTCCAGGCAAATAGCAAACCCGCCAGACCGAGGGCGACCATGGTTCGCCACAGCATGGCGTTGTACGCGCCCAGTGACAGTGCCAGGTCCTTCATTGCACCATCCATTGCCGAAAAAGTCGCTATGCCCAGGCAGGCAACGAGAAAGGCGCTGGTCGTATTGCGATTTGCCGTGGCAGGCGTTGTCATAGCGTGTGCGTCTGCAGGGGATAGGGCACCAACAAAGCCGCCTTCCAGGCTGGGCCTTGCTACCGGTTATTCCTTCAGTTTAGCCTGCTAGCCGCAGCTCGTGAGTTTTCCAGTGGGTCATCGCCCTGGTTTTTACAAGGAATCGATCCAGTGTTCTGTTCTATCTTTTTCCAAATACATGCGCGGGTGGCAGTTTGCCCGAGGACGCGTGATAGCGCTCGTGTTCGCCAGGTCTTCCATTGCCGGGCAGGATCCTAGTCGTATTAATTCACGGTGCCCCGTCGTTCCTCGAGGGCGACCCGCACTTCATGCGCTTTCTCCTCGGTAATCGGGTAGGTTGCAATCATCCATATCGCGATAGCCGAGGTTACCACCGGAATGCCTATGTCGAATAGTCGCATCAGCAGCAAGGTGTTCTCGGTTTGGGCGCTACCCAGGGAGACATCAAAGCCAGTGACGTTGAGTAGCACACCGCCGATGCCTAGCGCCGCCGCCATACCGAGTTTTACGACCCACCAATAGATCGATCCGAACATGCCTTCTCGTCGCTCATGGCTCTGCAACTCGTCCATATCGCAGACGTCGGCAATCATGGAACCCATTAGGGTAAACAGCCCACCGAGCCCGAAGGCGATGAGGGGTGCGGGGATCAATAACAGCAGTGGGTAATCAGGTGTGTAGCAGAACCACTTAAGCAGGTATCCGAATATGGATATACCAGTGGCGAGAAAGAACGCACGTCGTTTACCAATTTTTGTCGATAGCCAGCTGACCAGAAAGATGACGATAAATGTCCCTACTGCCGAGGCAGTGCCCGCCCACCCGGCATACTCCGCGCCAAGGGCCTGGTCGCCTCCGAACACGTAGTAAATGATCACGTAGGACTGGAACGAGGCAACCATCATGAAGCCGTTGAATACCATGAAGGTGGCCAGGCACAGCTTCATGAAGGGTGAAAATTTCAGGGCGGCGGCGAAGCCCTTGAAAAAGTCGAACACGTTGTCTCTCAGTCCGGCCATAACGCTACTCGCACGAGGCCGTTCAGCAAGCTCCTCGAGAGCGACGTCCTTGAACCGCTCCCGCAGGAATAGTGCGGGCACTATGCCGATGCAAATGACTGTAATACCGATCACCATTCCCAGTCCGCGCGCACCGCTGGCTAGATCATCGAAAAATGCGTCGTATTGCATGATCCACAGAAACCACGGCGAGATCAGGAAGGCCAGTTGGCCCATGAAGCTCTGAACCGCCATGACCCGGGTACGTTCGTGATAGTCGGGGGTCAGCTCGTAGCCGAGGGCAACCCAAGGGGTGGCGAACACGGTGTACGCCAGGTAGAAGGCAAGCGAGCAAATCAGGAAGTACCAGAAGTAGTAGCTCTCGGATTTTCCGCCAGGGAGCTGCCAAAGAAGAATGAACAAGAGGCCTGCAGCGATAGCGCCACCGAATATGTAGGGCCTGCGCCGCCCCCAACGGGACCGGGTGTGATCGGATATGTAGCCCATAAGCGGGTCGGTAAACGCATCTACCAGGCGTGGCAGCGCACCTAACAATCCCACCAGCGCCGGGTTCATCCCCAGGCCAAGATTGAGAACGATGGACATTGCGCCGATAGCCGCCGCTAACAGCTGGTTAACGAAAGCACCAAGACCATAAATGATCTTTTGGGGAATGGGGATCCGGTCTTCCGCTGCGGTCTCGTAATGCGGAGGCTGGCTCATGAGTTTCAGTAATCCAGGCCGTAACCAACCGGAAACAGTTGGTCATAGCCTGGGTCGCCCACGTCGCAGCCCGCTGAGGCACTTTGCGGCCATGAAAACGACAGTTTGCCGCTGAAGCCGTGATCGCCGAACAGAATGTCGGCAACACCGGCGCCTTCGGAGCCCGGCAACCAGGCGGCAACGAAGGCTTTAGAAGCGGCCAGTTCCCGACTGGCCACCAAGGGTCGTCCTGATACCAGCACCGCCACCACCGGAATACCTTTGGCGGCAACGGTGTTAATGACTTGCAGGTCTTCCGGGTGAAGATCTGCCAGTGTCAGTGTGTCTCCATAGGGCTCCAGAACCTTAAGCAAACCATTAATCTGTGAGCCAGCTTGCACGATGACATCATCGCCTGTGCGGATATCACCCATACCCTCGGCGTATGGCTTTTCTCCGATCACTACCACTGCGACATCGTGCTGGGCTGGATCGGCGTCTTCACCACTACCATTTACGCTTAGAGTGGCGTTGGGAGCAGTTTTTTGAATTCCCTGCCAAATAGAGGTACCGCCATCGACAAACTCGTTTCCCGAGGTGCCTTGCCAGGCGACTGTGAAACCACCGCATTGATGTCCCACATTGTCGGCATTTTTCCCAGCTACCAGGATACGTTGTTCCCTGGACAGCGGGAGAGTCTGGTCGTCATTCTTAAGCAACACCAGTGACTTGCGCACGGCCTCGCGTGCTACTTCGCGGTGAGCCTCACTGCCAAAACTCGGGTGGTTTGACCAGGTGCGCTTCTTTGGCCTGGGTTTTTCGAATAGACCGAAGGAAAACTTCACCCGCAGAATCCTGCGTACAGCGTCATCGATTCGGGCCATGGGTACAGTGCCCTGAACCACGTGATGGGTCAGGTGATCGATGAATGGCAGCCAATGCTCCGAAACCATGAACATGTCAATTCCTGCATTGACACCTTTGGCGACAGCCTCAAAGTAACTGTCTGAGAGATAGTCGATGCCGTCCCAGTCGGAGATGATGAAGCCATGAAAGTTCATGCGCTCCTTCAAAACGTAGTTGAGCAAGTACCGGTGACCGTGACATTTGTCCCCGTTCCAACTATTGAATGACGCCATGACCGTGAGCACGCCGCTGTCGATGGCGGGGTAGTAGGGGCTTATATGCAGGCGTTCCAACTCGGCTTCACTGACTCGCGTGTCGCCCTGATCGATTCCTTCGGTCGTGCCGCCATCCCCAACCCAGTGTTTAACGCAGGCGACGACTGCATCGTCGCCCATATCGCCTTGCAAGCCACTAACAAATTCTCCTGAATACGTGCATACGAGGTCCGGGTCTTGTGAATAGCTCTCGTAGGTTCTTCCCCACTGGCTATTTCTGGCAACCGCTAGGGTGGGTGCGAAAGTCCAGTCGACTCCGGTGGCGAGAATCTCCTTTGCGGTAACCTGCGCTATTCGCTTTAAAAGATCCGGATCGCGCGCTGCGCCCAGACCGATATTGTGCGGAAAGATCGTCGCTCCACTGACATTGTTGTTGCCGTGAATAGCATCTACTCCGTAAAGAATCGGGATGGCGAGATGTTCCTCGTCTTCCTCCATAGAGGCCAGCCAATAGGCATCGTTCATATCCACCCAGTCACTGACCTGGTTGTCGCCTGGGCAGGAGCCGCCACCACTGAGGATGGAACCAATATGGAAGGCCTTAACCTGGTCAGGTTCTATGGCCATACGCTCGGTCTGTACCATCTGCCCAATTTTCTGGGCCAGGGTCATCTTGTCCAACAGGCCTTGGACTTTACTTTCCAGCTCAGTATTCATCGGGTGTAGGGCCTCGCCCAGCTTGATGGGTTGACTCATAGTCTATGGTCCGTGGCAGTTCAGTGTAGATCAAATCTCGGTTGATCAGAAAAGTTCTGGTGTTGTCCAAGGTCAAGCACCCACCAATCGGGTTTCAAGCTCTTCCAAAGTCTGGCCCCTGGTTTCCGGTAGCAACCAGATAACAAGCACCAGTCCCATTAAGGCGAAAGTGCCATACAAGAGAAAGGTGAGTGAGCTGCCAAGGTTGGCCAGTTGCCATGGAAATAGCAGTTGTACCAGGAAGCTGACAGAGGAGTTGACAAGTCCAACCGCGGATATGGCGAGACCACGAACCCGGTTGGGAAACAGCTCGGAAAACAATACCCACATGACCGGCCCGATTGATATTGCGAAACAGGCAACGAACCCCAGGATTCCAACGAGAATAATGCCCGGTTGAATACTGATTGCGCCGCTAAGTAGGTTGGATTCGAATTTCAGAAACTCTTCCCGCCCGAGCTGTTCGATGAGCGCAGCACGGAATGACAGGTCGGTATCATAAGTTGTTCCAACCAGTGGTGTCAGTGAGCTGCTAAGCGATGCATCGGGCAGAGCAGTAAGTAGTTCCTGGTTTATGGTGTACGTGGCCTGGTCGAAACCCCAGCTCAGTAGCAGCATGCAGGCAGCGATACCAGACACGCCAAAAACCAAAAGCGGTTTACGTCCCAGTTTGTCGATGAGAGCGATGGCGGCGAGTGTAAATGCAAGGTTGGTAATGCCTACCAATACGGCCTGCATGAATGCCGCATCGGTACCGATTCCGGATTGCTCAAATATCATTGGGGCGTAGAAAAATACTGCGTTGATCCCCGTTATCTGTTGCAGGATCGCGACTACCAGACCGATCACCATGACCTTGCGAAGCGTTGGTTCGAGCAGGTCCTTGAAGACGGCGCCACTTTTTTCAACGGCGGATTCGAGACTGAGCTTTATAGAGGCAAGTTCCTGCTCAGCTCGTTCGCTGGAGTTGAACAATTTCAGAACCTGCCTGGCTTCGGTATCTCTGCCTTGCATGGCCAGCCAACGGGGACTTTCCGGCACCAATCTCAGGCAGGCAAAGTACAGCAGCGCCGGTAACAACTCGACGCCCAGCATCCAGCGCCAGCTTTGCGTGTCCAGTAGTATGGTCTTAATCCAGTTGGCGTCTGATTGCGCGATATTCAGAATGACGTAGTTACTGAAGAATGCTACCGATATACCGATGACGATGTTCAGTTGATTGATAGAGACCATGCGCCCGCGACTTGCTGCCGGAGCGATCTCGGCAATGTACATGGGTGCGATAATTAAGGCAGCCCCAACGCCCAGGCCGCCAACGATGCGGGCAATGACCAATGTGCTGAAACTGGGTGCCAGGGCAGAGGCCAGGGCTGATATTGCAAACAGTATCGCGGCGCAATGGAGTATGGGCTTGCGGCCGTAGCGATCACTCAGCGGTCCCGCCGCCAGCATAGCCAGGGTGGCGGCAAGGGCCAGCGATGCAACCGACCAGCCCAGCTCGATCTTGCTGAGAGAAAACTCAAGCTCTATGAAGCCGACCACACCGGAAATGACCGATGCGTCAAACCCCATGAGAAATCCGCCCAGGGCGGCGATCAGGGCTGCGCGGGTTGTGGCCCCTTGACTAGTCATCCTTATCCACGGATTTCAAATCCGGTCCCCAACTGGGCGTTCGAGTCACCACCGATCCAGGCATGGAAGTCGCCAGGTTCGGTGACCAGCTCCATTTTACGATTGTGAAACGCCAGTTCATCGGTGTGAATGACAAAGCTGACCTGCTTACTTTCACCCGCAGCCAGGCTCACCCGCTGGAATCCCTTGAGCTCTCGGATTGGCCGCGTGACGTTGCCCGCCACGTCACGAATGTACAGCTGGGCAATTTCCTCTGCGTCGCGATCACCACAATTCTGCACGGTAGCCGACAGGGTGATGGTGTCTCCCAGGGCGATGAATTCTTGCGATCGAACTATATCCCGGTACTCGAAATGGGTGTAGGAGAGGCCATAGCCAAACGGGAAGAGTGGCGTGAAACCGGCATCCAGGTGAAATGCCGACATCCCCAGTGAGGTTTGTTCCGCTCGACCGTCGATCTCATCGATATGGGTAATGTTGTCGTGGCTGGGAGGACGACCGGTATTCTTGCGGGCGTAATAAATGGGCACTTGTCCGACCACCCGGGGGAAGGAAACCGGCAGTTTGCCCGAGGGTGGTACCTCGCCAAACAAGATGTCGGCGATAGCCGGGCCGCCCATGGTGCCCGGGTGCCATGCGTATAGCACAGAGTCTACTTTGTCGATAATGGGCTCGAGGGTAAGCGGCCTGCCGGCAATGACAACCAGGACTATTGGGGTACCGGTGGCTGCAACCTGCTCGATCAGTAACTCCTGGCTGCCAGGTAAATTGATTTCAGCGCGGCAGTGAGCCTCGCCGGATAAAATCGATTCCTCTCCCATAAACAGGATAACAACGTCTGATTCCTCGGCTAGCTGAATAGCTTCGTGATGGCCATCGTGCTCCCGGCTACGCGACGATTGCATACCGCGCGCCCAACGTATATCGGTCTTATCTCCGACAAGATCATGTATCGCCTGCAAACAGGTATGACTGTGGTGAGCCTCTCCATCAAACACCCAGGTTCCCAGTTGTTCATAGCCATCGTCCGCCAGTGGACCAATTACAGCGACCGAATCCAGATGATCTGCCGATAATGGTAGTACCTGCGATTCGTTCTTTAGCAATACACAGCTGCGCAGGGCTGACGTTTTAGCCACCTGTCGGTGTTCATGATTTACCAGTTGAGGGAAATCCGCTGGATTGGTGTAGGGATTGTCGAATAACCCCAGCTCGTACTTGAGTTTGAGGATGCTATAAACCAACTCATCCAGCGCCGTCTCATCGATTTCTCCGTCATTCACCAGAGACGGCAGATGCTCCTTATACAGCGAGCTGGCCATCTCCATGTTTATCCCAGCCTTAGTGGCTGCTACAACTGCTTCACGATCATTGGCCGAAAAGCCGTGGACGGTCAGTTCCCGAATCGCGTCCCAGTCGCTGACCACGAACCCCTCAAAGCCCCATTCATCGCGAAGAACCTGTCTCATCAGGAAATCGTTGCCGCTTGGGGGCACGCCGTTCAGGTCACTGAACGAGGACATAAAGGTAGCGACACCGGCATCGCGAGCCTGTTTGAAGGGTGGCAGGTAGACGTTGCGCAGTTCATTTTCCGGGATGTTGGCTGTGTTGTAGTCCAGCCCACCTTCCACCGCACCGTAACCGGCAAAGTGCTTAGCGCAGGCGGCGATGGCGCCCTGGTCAGATAGCTGCGCACCCTGAAAGCCCCTGACCATCGCGGCGCCGAGGATCCCGCACAGGTGGGGGTCTTCGCCCAGACTTTCGGCGATTCTGCCCCAGCGGGGATCCCTGGTAATATCGATCATGGGTGCGAAGGTCCAGTTGACCCCGGTAGATGCAGCCTCGACGGCTGCCATAGCGGCACCTTGTTCGATGATATCCGGATCCCAGCTGGCAGCTTGACCCAGGGGAATAGGCAATATGGTCTTGAAGCCATGTATTACGTCGCGGCCGATCAGCAGAGGAATCCCGAGCCGACTCTCCTGTACCGCCACGCGCTGCAATTCGTTGACTTCGTGGACGTCTACCTCGTTGAGCACCGAGCCGATCTGCCCCGCGCGAATGGCCTGATGCAGATCATGTCCGCCGCCATTGACCTGACTCATTTGGCCTATTTTTTCTTCCAGAGTCATTTGCTCAAGTAGCGCCAGTGCCTGGTCTTCTGGTTTAGTCATGTCGTCCGGGTTCCCTGGCACGCGTGAACTCTGCTGCATGTGCTGATCGCTCCTGTGATCTCTCTTACTGTATCAATCAGGGCGCACTTCTACGCCCTGCAAATCGGGCGCGCAGAGAGAGCTAATATTATCGATCTATTTTCCGCCATAGTATGAAGTCGAACCACGCATATTCGCCAAAGTGGACTAGTTCCGGGATGAGGTGGACGACGGGGCTCTGCTATTACAGAGCAAAGGCGTCCATTTGGCTGCCTGGTTCGGCAAGATAGCGGCTTATCAGGCGGTTTGGACCGACGTTAAGGCCCTGGCTGCGTGCGCAATTTCAGTCAGTGAATCCACTTTATCGCGCCTTGAGTCCCGATTGCCGCAAATTCATGTACAGTTCTCAACGCCTCTGGATAGTATCCAATCACCGAGTTGGCTTCCCCGTTGCCGACTCTATTCTTATAAAATGCATACTGCAGGGTAATCTAATGAAAAACTTTTCACCCAAAAAGAATCCTTTACCGCAGGGTATCGCCATAGCATTGGGTACCTCCATGCTGTCATCTACATTGGCTCTGTCGCAGGAAGCCGCACCGGTACTCGAGGAAGTTGTCGTAACCGGTATCCGGGTTTCCATGATGAACGCAATGGATGTTAAGCGTGATAGCGATGGTGTTGTCGACGCCATCAGTGCGGAAGATATTGGTAAGTTCCCGGACGCAAACCTTGCTGAATCGCTGCAACGGATTCCTGGCGTATCCATTGACCGGTCTGGCGGTGAAGGTGCACAGGTCACTGTCCGTGGTCTTGGGCCAAACTTCAACATGGTGACGCTCAATGGTCGTCAGATGCCCACATCATCGTCCCCTGAGCAGGAAAGCATCTCCTCCGCCACACAAAGCCGTGCCTTTAACTTCGAGCAGGTCGCGTCTGAATCAGTATCTGGCGTCTATGTCTACAAAACGGCACGGGCAAACCTGACACCTGGCGGCATGGGCGCGACTATCGACGTTACAACAGCGCGACCTTTTGACTTTGATGACACCAAAATAGTCGTCAATGCCAAAGCTATTCACGATAGCTCTGTTGAACAGGGCGACGACGTTACCCCGGAAGTTAGCGGTTTATTTTCAACAGTGTTGGCGGACGGGAAAGTAGGTCTGTTGGCAAATTTTTCTTACTCAGAACGCCATTACAGCGAACCGTCCAGTCACACCGATGGCTGGTTGAGAGATGACCCCGGCTCAGCCAGTTATGGGAAATGGTGTGAGAACTTTGACTGCAGTGACGTCCCGTATGTTTATCGACCGGTAAATAACACGGGTGAAATACAGCACAATGAGCGCACACGGATAAACGGTCAGCTTGTCGGACAATTTGCCCCTACCGACAACCTGGAAATAACGCTTGATTATGTGTACTCCGACTTCGAAGTTGAACAGGACAGGTATATTACTGCCCTTTTTGGAGTGGTAGAGGACAACACTGTCACGAACGTTGCACTGGACAATAACTACAGTGTCCTTAGCGCGACCCGAGTTGGTGCTGCGGCGGACGTGCAGGCCTATGAAAATGAGACCAAGATCGAAAACGAGTCGTTTGGTCTAAATGTGAAGTGGCTGGTCAACGATAATTTGATGGTCACATTCGATGCCCATGACTCACAGGCTGAAAGCCAACCCAACGGTGAATTGAACGACCGGAACTACATTATCCAGGGACCGTTGGGTAACGTATTTGATCTTCGCTACAACGGCGGCGGAGTGAATATCGGTGTCGACGATTCGGGCGCATTCCGAGGTACCTGTCAATTCGGTATTAATGATCCAGGCGGCTTCGGCTTTGTAGGCGAGCCCGGAGCAGATGATTTTGGCTGCGGAAACATTCCCGGCGTTGACGGATTCCAGGACCCAGATGGCTTTTCTGGATTGGGAAGTGTATTCAAAACCATCGCGATCGATAACACAGTGCAACAGTTTCAACTCGACTTCACCTGGAACTTCGAAGAGACTGAAGTGAGCATCGGTGGTTCGTGGACAGAGTATGAAGTTGAAACGCTAGCCACCAATACAGGTTTTGTTTTTCAGGGCCTATATCCATGCGCTGAGTGCGATGTGCATATCTCGAACCCCGTCAAGACCGGAGCACCTAGCGGCTTTGGTGTGACGAATGAAGTCGATCTGGACGGCTTTCTCAATGCACAGCGAGAAGCGTTTTACGGTCAGAACTTTGCCGGTTTTGGATTTGAGGAAGGACTGGTACCTGCAGGCGGCAACTGGCCGAACCCAGACCAGGCTGTTATTAGTGCCTTCCCGCCTACTTTCTTTGGTGCACTTGAAGAGTCTGCGGCCTTCTATATCAACATGACCAATGATTTCGAAATCGGGGGCATACCCGCCCGAATTTCAGCTGGTGTGCGCTACGAAGATACGGACATCGAAGGTTCAGCATTTCAAAACTTCCCGACCGCCTTGTCCATAGTTTCAACAACTGAAGGCGTGGTGATTCCTGGTCCGGAAGAAACCTTCTTCACTATTGAAGGCGACTACTCGGTATTTTTGCCAGCGGTGGACTTCCGGATCGAGCCCTGGGAAAACCATGTTGCAAGGGCCTCCTACGGTAAGAGCATTGCTCGTCCGGACCTGAACGGACTTCGTCCTACAACTACCGTGAGTGACTATCGACCGGGTACGGCGACTGCCTCTTCCGGTAACCCTGATTTGGATCCTTACCTCTCGGATAATTTTGATGTGTCATACGAGTGGTACTACGACGAGGGATCCTACGTGTCAGTGGCTTATTTCTTTAAGCAGATCGATGACTACATTGGTACGGATGTTGAGCCAGGCGTACTGCTTGACGTTAATGGTGAACCACTGCGAAACCCCGAAGCGCGCTTTGATGGCAGCGTGGTTTCTCCCACTCCGGTCGTTAGCGAACCCACCGATCCGATAGCGGACTTTGATATAACGCGGCTGGTTAATGGTGAGCAGCGTGAAGTGGACGGCTTTGAACTAGCCGTTCAGCACCTCTTCGGCGAGTCTGGGTTTGGTCTGCAGGCGAACTACACCATAGTGGATAGCGATGCGGAATACGACAGTAGTGATTTTGGTAGTCAGGCTATATTGATCGGTCTGAGTGATTCCTGGAACCTGATCGGCTTTTTCGAGAACGATATGTTTTCGGTCCGTGTTGCCGCCAACTGGCGCGATGAGTTCCTGTACGCCACCAATCAGCTACGGGCAACCAACGAACCGGTCTACTTCGACGATTACCTGCAGGTTGATATGAATGCTTCCTGGTATATCAATGACACTTTCAGTGTGAGTTTTGAAGTGCTGAATATGTTCGGAGAAGACCAGCTTCAAAAGGGTCGCTATGGCAGCCAGTTCCTGTTTGAAAATGAGCAGGATCCCAGATACACACTGGGTGTGCGGGCTGTATTCTAAGGTTCATGTGTACGAGAAGTGCGGTTTTGGCCACAACGTATGTTGTGGCCTTTTTTTTGACAGCTGATTATTTTTTAGGGAATACGCCTGGACCCGAGGCTCTCTGACCGACCGTAACGGAGGGTGGCGATCAGGCAACGTGCATTATGGATTTGAAGCGTTTAGTCAATCAGTTCAAGCGTACCGAAAAGGCCGGCATCAATCCATCCCCGGTCTTTGTGATCGTTGCCAGCATCCTCGGAGCCTATAAAGTGCTCTCGGAGCTCACTGTGATCATTGTCACAGTAGGCGATCATGAAGCCCATGACCTTGCCCTGGGTTAGTTCTATTGGCTCGTTATCAGCGCTGTCGTCCTGGTACTCATCGGTATAGATATCTATGGCAACTTCCCATACAACAATGTCCTCTTGCTGCTGCCAGTGACTGTTTACGTGTTGAGTATAAGAGCGGGCCTTTTTGTCTGTACCTATGTCGATAGCCTGGTTATCCAGGGATAGGTGGTAAGCAAAAGCATTGTGGTTATATTGGTGATTTCCGCCAGAGTGATCCTCATCGACAAAGATCTCCAGGCAGTCATCATCCCAGTATTGCTTCAGGGGATCGCGATGAAAATCCACGAGCACGTCATCGACAATCTCGACCAGAACGTAGAGGCGACGCTTTGTCCATACCACTTTGTAGCGCCCACTGAAATCAGCTGGAGCCAGGTCTTCTCCCAGCCACACATTGTCGATCGGGCGCCACGGGGCATGCTTCCACGCAGGGTCATCATTAACACCGTCTATTACAGGGGCAACGACTGCCAAAGGTGCAGCATAGTGAGTGCGCCCAGGGTCATGAGTCGTTGCGCCACTGAGAGTTTGGCTAGAGAGCGATATCAAAGCGACCGTGAGCATCTGGGCAAAGAGTCTACGCATTGTTAGCCAATTCCCTCGTGGTAAATATCATGAAAGACAATGTTAGATAGCAGGGCGCAGTATGTTACCGGTTCGGGTTGGTCGCAAGCATCAGTGACCAGTAAGTCGGCGGAGTCAACCAGGGAGAGATTGCGTACAATGTTGCCATATGAGTACTGTAAGATGATGGCAAACATCGAACAATTGGCCGCAGTACTTTTTGGGCGCTTGCGCCGGGAAGAGCCGCGGATTTTGAGTGTGATTCATCATGATTAGACCTCTGGTCAAAGTCCTGCATGCGGACAGGAATATTCGATTCTGGTTCTGCCAGTTTATCGGTTGGTCAGGCTATTCTGTTGGCACCTTCCTCACCATCACCCTGGTAGATGGTGATGTAAGCTGGGTTCATGTCGGTCACATAGCGATGTCTGCGGTGTTGGGTATCCTGGCGACCTGGCCATTGCGCCACATTTATCAAAATACGTTCAAGTCATCGGTTGAGTTACGAATTGCTGTCGCGGCAATCTCAGTCATCGTTTTCAGCGCAATTTGGACGGTCCTGAGAATTCTGGTGTTTGCCTGGCTGGTGAGTGAGCAACCGCTATGGAAGGAAGTCAATTACTGGTACTTCGGCTCCTTGTTCGTATTTCTGAGCTGGACGGTGCTCTACTACGGAATAAATTACTACGAGATGCTGACGGCCGAGCACCAGATGCTGCTGGAGGAGTCAGCCGGCAAGAAAACTGAACAGATGCTTCGCCTGCAGGCGGAGGCGGAGGCTCATGAGGCCCAGATACGCATGTTGCATTACCAGTTGGCGCCTCACTTCCTGTTCAATACCCTGAACGCCATTAACGCGATGGTTCGGCTGGGCGAGGTAGAGCGCGCTCAGGAAATGATTCAATTGCTGGGCGATTTCCTGCGCCATGCATTAAAGCAGGACTCTGTAGAGAGCGTCACACTGGATGAGGAAATTGAGTCGCTGAAATTGTATCTGAATATTGAAAGAGTACGGTTTGAAGATAGACTTACCTTGCGATTTGATCTTGATCCCGCCTCCCTGGAGGCCAGGGTTCCAGCCTTGCTACTGCAGCCGATAATAGAAAATGCAATGAAGTATGCGATTTCGGAATCGGAAGACGGTGGTGTCCTGTCGATTGCTTCCAAAGTCGACGCGGGCCGTCTGCGGCTGGAGGTCGCCGACACCGGCCCGGGCTTCGAGCCCGATTGCAGTGAAAAAGGTAGAGGTATTGGGCTGCGTAACGTGATGGATAGGTTGCATACGTTGTACGGAGACGATCACGAGTTCAGTCTGTCTGACAATGCGCCGACTGGCTTGAAAGTCAGTATTGCCCTGCCTCTCCAGTTTGCTCAGGGTAAGAGGGAGTCCAATAGGGAAGACGAGGCTGCGAAGCTTGCGCAAGCTTAGGACAGTCATCGTTGACGATGAACCGCTTGCCAGGCGACTTATGCGTTCGATGTTGGTCGAGACCGGCGATATTGATGTTGTGGCCGAGTGTCGCAACGGCAGGGAAGCGGTATCCGCGGTTCAGGGCCTGGCACCAGACCTGATGCTGTTGGATATCAAGATGCCAGGGATGTCAGGCTTTGATGTGGTTCAGGAGTTACAGGCAGACATCATGCCGATGGTAATTTTCTGTACGGCCTACCAGCGCTATGCCTTGGATGCATTTGATCTTCACGCCGTTGATTATCTGCTAAAGCCAGTTGACGAACGCCGATTACAGCGCGCAGTGGCCAGGGCGATACAGCGCATCGAGCTCGAAGATACGGCCCCGAACAAACCGCCACTTATTAGTGCGATTGATGAAATAGCCACTAAAGTAGCGAGCCGCGGTAGTGGCGATCACTCGGCTTCATCAGTCATCGGCAGTGTAAGCCCGAGCAGCAAACTAGCGATCAAAGATCATGACAGTACGCTACTGGTGAGTATTGATTCTATTGACTGGGTGGACGCTGCGGGCGACTACATGTGTATTCATGTAGGTGGCGAGACGCACATTATGCGCAGCACATTAAAGCATCTTATGTCTCGCCTCGATCCCGAGAAGTTCAAGCGCGTGCACCGTTCCACGGTGGTAAACCTGGAAAGGATAGTCAAGGTGACTCCGCTACAAAAGGGGGAATTCACCCTCGATCTGGACTGTGGTGAGAAGCTGAAAGTCAGCCGCAATTATCGCCAGGAGATAAAGCTCTACCTGGACGAGCGCTGAGTGCTTGTAAGCAGGTGTCGGTACATTCAAGCCTTGGATGTGGGTAGCTGCCATTGGCGACCGCCTTGTCGCATTCGGAGTCCTATCCGGCGCATAGGCCTTGTCCCGCCACGATGGTTCGCTAGGCTTGATTGAAAGGGTTGTGTACCGCTAAGGCCATGAATAGATCATCAGTTCTGCTGTTAGGTTGCGCGTTGTTCGCTTGTAGTGCTTTTGCAGGCTCGAAAGAGGGCGCCGTTGCGTCCGGTAACCCCGGGGTCGCGATGGATCAACTGGCTCCAGCTAAAATTGATCAGTCACCTGAGGAAGCCACGATGAAATTGCCCGTTGTCTTCTACCAGTCAGATGCTATTACCTGGGCATTGAACCTGGGCGGTGATCATCATACGGATATTGGAGGGGTGTCTTATCTGCCTGACTCAAAGCGCTTAGGGGGAACGGCGGGTCGAATCGCGAGCGTGCTCGGCGCCCAGGATACGACCGTGTACGAAACATACAGGCAGGGCGATTTGCAGCTCGCGCAGCCTGTCGATAATGGTGTGTACGACATTACCTTCCAGTTTGCAGAGCCCGCAGAGATTACCCCCGGGGAACGCGTTTTTGATGTGCTGGCGCAGGGTGTCGCGGTTATTGAGCGGTTGGATGTCAAGGCGGCAAGGGACGGCAATTCTGGATTTGCCCTTGATCGTACGGTCACGGGGGTTGAGGTCAATAACGGAAAACTCGAGATTGAATTTATAGCCAGGGCGGGTCTGCCGCTTTTGAATGGACTCGTAGTACGCCGCCAGCAACCCGATACGCGCCAGTGGTCGTTGGACTGGTCCGATGAATTTGTTGATGACGGCGCGCCGGACCCGGATATCTGGGTAATAGAGAATTGGCCCGCGGGTAAGGTTAATGAGGAGGACCAGGTTTACACCGATCGGGAACAAAATGTGCGCGTCGAAGATGGAACCCTGGTTATCGAGGCGCACAGGGAAGACTTTGAAGGCGCGCGGTATACCTCAGGGCGACTCCATACGTTGCAGAAGAGGGACATGTTGTACGGCAGGGTAGACATCCGCGCCAGGCTGCCCGGCGGCCGAGGCACCTGGGCTGCCCTCTGGATGCTGCCGAGTGATCCCTTCCGCTACGCGACCACTTGTAGCCTGGATGGCGAGTGGCATGGCAGCGATATCTGTGATGCGTGGCCCAATTCCGGGGAGATCGACATCATGGAGCATGTCGGCTTTGATATGCACCGTGTACATGGCACTGTGCATAATCGCGCCTACTTTCCAGGTAATGGTCAACAGCGTAAAGGTAGCGTCGAAGTGCGTGAGGTCGAGGAGGCCTTTCACGTGTACTCGGTGGAGTGGACGCCAGAGTTGATCCGCATATTCATCGATGGCAGTCCCTATTTCAGTTACTTCAATGAAGGTAACGGCTGGCAAGCCTGGCCTTATGACCATCCCTATCACCTGATATTCAACCTGGCGATTGGTGGTACCTGGGGTGGCAGCGGCGGACCGACAGACGACAGTATCTTTCCGGTGCGAATGGAAGTGGACTACGTGCGATACTTTACACCGCAACCCTAGGGGTTATCAGCTTTCTCCGTCCCGAAATCGGGTAGCCTTAAGGCTCTGCTTGATGCGCGCGAGATGCGGTAGAAAGTCCTCGCCTCGCTGAAGAGTCACACCGGTAGCCAGCACATCGAGGATGACCAGCTGCACAATGCGTGACGTCATGGGTAGATACTGCTCAGTGTTTTCCGTTTCAGCCAATTCGATGGTGCAGTGGCTTCTGGCTGCCAGTGGTGAGTCGGGGGCTGTCAGGGAGATGACTGTTGCCTGTGTTTCACGCGCCAGTTCGGCGGCTTCCACCAGCACTTTTGTTCTTCCGGTATGAGAGATAAAGAAAAACACGTCACCCCGACCGCCCGCCGAAGCCATCATGCGCAGCATCAGCGGATCCTCATGGGTGCTGACGGGTACGCCGAAGCGGAAAAACTTGTGTTCTGCGTCCTTCGCGACGGCTGCGGAAGTGCCAAGACCCAGGAATACAATCTTCCTCGCCCCTGCCAGGTGGTCGACGGCTTGTGCGATCGCTGCGTTTGGCAGCCGCTCTCGAACCTGGATCAAGTCGCTAATGGTGTTATCAAACAGCTTTCGGGGATAGGTCTCGATGTCGTCGTTCATGTCTACGGCGCGACTCATGTAGCGCACGCCAGCGACCAGTGATTTAGCCAGCTGCAACTTGAAATCTGGAAAGCCCGTCGCGCCGAAGCGTTTGCAGAACCGATTGACACTGGGTTCGCTTACGTCGGCAGCGTTTGCCAGTGCCGAGATGCTTGAGCGGGTGGCTGCGTCAGGGTCTGCCAGAATCGCCCTGGCTACCTTCGCCTCGGATTTCTTCAGGTCGGGCAATGCAGCATTGATCTGGTTGAGCAAAGAGGCATCATCCATGGTGACGGTAACCCATTCTTGTGTGAACGTAGATTGAACTTGGGGGCGGAGCGCTTGTTACGTCCATAATCTCAAACTGTCTGCGGAGAAAAATACACGGTAAAAGGCGCCTCGCCCCGGGTGAAATTCAAGATGGGGTAGGCCAGCTGGTCACCGCTGTCTATGGCCTGCTGCAGTAAAGACGCTTTGTCGTTTCCCACGATATGAATAACGCCAAAGCGCGTATTGCTCAACCTTTCCCGGGACAGGCTCACGCGCCTATGGGGCGCCAGTTGTGGGGTTGTCATCAGGGCGGGTTCTGTCGTTTGGAGCCCCTCGACCAACTCCGGTGCGTCCGGAAACAGGGAAGCGGTATGCCCGTCCAGGCCCATGCCCAGGATGACCACGTCGAAAGCGCCGATTTCCGCCAGCGCGTGTTTTACAGTTGCCAGGTTGGCAGCCCTGTCGGGGTACCCTTCAATCAGCGAAAGCAACTCGGCGTGGCGCGCTTTGCCGGTGATCAGGTGCTCGCGGACCATTCGCTCGTTGCAGTCATTGTGGTCGTCTGGCACCCAGCGTTCGTCAGCCAGAATTATGGTCACCTTGTCCCAAGCCAGATCAGATCCCGCCAGTGTTTCGAATAATCCCCTTGGCGTACTCCCTCCGGATACCACGAGATAGGCTCGGCCCCGTGTTTTTACAGCCTCTTGCAGCTTGTCGACCACGTCAGTTGCCAGGGCGTTGTCCAGTGTGCGCGGATTGTCGAAAGCCTGCTCATCCATGCCAGCTGCGACCGTCCTTCTCAATCATGATCTCCGCCTTGGCCGGACCCCATGAGCCTGCGTGGTATGGCTTGGTATCGATCGCCTGGGACCTGCAGGCCTCGATAAGACCGTCGCACCAGCGCCAGCTCTCCTCGATTTCCTCGCGGCCCACAAACAGGGACTGGTCACCGTTGATGGCGTCAAGGAATAAGCGCTCGTAGGCATCGGGGATACGATCATCATCGGCGCCTTCACGAAAATCGAGATTCAGTGTGTGGGTTTGCAGAGACAATTTGTCCTTGAGGCTCTGACGCTTGGACACCATAACCATCTCAATACCCTCATTCGGCTGCAGGCGAATGATCAGCGTGTTGGGAATATTGGCGCCACCACCGAAGATGTTGTAGGGCAACTTCTTGTAGTGAATGATGATCTCGGTGACCTTGTCGGGCAGCCGTTTGCCGGTGCGCAGGTAAAATGGTACACCGGCCCAACGCCAGTTATCGACATGTGCCTTG
Source organism: uncultured Alteromonadaceae bacterium (assembly GCA_964590005.1). Lineage (GTDB taxonomy): Bacteria > Pseudomonadota > Gammaproteobacteria > Pseudomonadales > Halieaceae > CALJFL01. The sequence continues at coordinate 47,605 of CAZPVJ010000078.1, forward strand.
ATGGCCACGAAGGTTTCGGTGTCGCTGGAGCTGGTTTTACAGCCAGGTTCCTCGAGATAACCGGGTACGGCCTCGCCGCGAATCCAGCCCTGGGTGTACTGCCCGCGCACCACGTGATCTGACACCGTGGTGTCTTCTATGGGCCGCAGTGCCTTGACGATCTTAACCTTCTCGTCGCGAATACTTCCCGCTTCGAGGGAATTAGGTGGCTCCATCGCCACTAAGCACAACAGCTGCATCAAGTGGTTCTGTACCATGTCGCGGAGCTGGCCAACCTGGTCGTAATAAGACCAGCGGTCCTCGATGCCGACAACTTCGCCGACGGTAATCTGTACGTGATCGATGCAGCTCTGGTCCCACTGGGAATTGATGAAACGATTGCCGAAGCGCAGCACCAGCAGATTTTGCACAGTTTCCTTACCGAGGTAATGGTCTATACGGTAGATGGAACGCTCGTCAAAGTATTTGGCCAGGGTTTCATTGACCTTGTGCGATGACTCCAGGCTATCTCCGATGGGTTTTTCCAGCACGATCCTGCAGTCTCCGCTGAGGCAGCCAGAGTCGTGCAAATGTTCGCAGATCGGCGCGAACAGGCTGGGTGGTGTGGCCAGGTAAAACAGGCTGACCCGACCATCATCCAGCCAGTCTTTCAGATTGCTGTAGTTTTCGACGTCGGAGAAATCGGCGTGCCCATAGTAGATACGGCGGCTGTAGTGCTTCCATGCTTCGTCGTCGGGTGCATTATCGCCCATGTAGGAGCTCATTCGCGTGCGCAGGCCTTCCAGGAAGGCCTCTCGCGATATGTCGTGGCGGGCCACGGCGGCAATGCGCAGGTCCTCCTGAAGCAGGCCAGCCTGATCAAGTTGGAACAAGGCGGGAAACAGTTTGCGCGCCGACAGATCGCCGGATGCGCCAAAGATGATCAGGTCGACAGGTTCCATCAGTCCGCTCCTTGCGGTGGGCCTAGAGTTCGGCTGCGAAGTTCACGGCTTCGCGGGCCAATCGTGTAACAGTTTGCCAGTCTTCAGCGGCAATTGCGCTGCCCGGTAAAATCCACGACCCCCCCACCGCGGGTATGTTCTCCAGCGAGAGGTACTCGTGAAGATTAGCAAGGCTGATACCACCGGTTGGAACGAACAGCATATCGCTGAATGGCCCCTGGAACGCCTTTATCGCGGCTGCACCGCCGGAGGTGGCGGCAGGGAAGAATTTTACTACCGGGAATCCTGCCTCGCGAACACGCATGACCTCGCTTGCGGTGACCGCTCCGGGAAGTAGTGGCACGCTCAACTCTGTGGCGGTAGCGAACAGGGCGTCGGATGATCCGGGTGACACAATGAACCGGGCGCCTGCTGCTACCGCTTCTTGCATCTGCGCGGCGCTGCACACCGTACCCGCACCGATATCTGCACCGTCCACTTCGTCGGAGATCGCCCGAATAGCGTCCAGGGCACAGTCGGTACGCAGGGTGATTTCAAGTGCAGTCAGGCCGCCGGCAACCAGGGCGCGAGCCATGGGTACTGCCTGAGAGACATCGCTGATGACCATGACCGGTACCACCGGTGCGCGTGTAACGAAGTGATAGTCTTCCGGAAGCATGTCAGGACCTCATGTAGTCAGGGTTATGGCAGCACCCAGGAGCCCGATGCCGGGGTGGGTGATGACAAACGTCGGGATTCCCGACAGGTAATCGGCGAAGCGCCCCTTGGCGAGGAATCGCGCACGAAAATCGCTGAGCCTTAGTAATTCAATATAGCGTGGCGCTATTCCGCCGGCGATAAATACGCCGCCCCGGGCGCCAAAGGTCAAGGCGGTATTGCCTGCTGAGGCACCTAAGACCGCGAAAAATATGGCCATGGCTTCTCGCGCCAGTGGATCTTCGCCGGAGCTCGCCGCGGTGCCGATGTCTCCGGGATGCATCAGCGGAGCGGGCTGCTGGCGGTAATCTGCCAGCGCCTGGTAGATATTGACGATACCGACGCCGCACAGCAGGCGCTCGATCGAAACGCGACCAAAGCGGGCGCGCAACCGCTTGTGAATTTCGATCTCGACGTCGGTAACCGGCGCAAAATCCACATGGCCACCTTCTCCACTGATTACCAGTGGCGCACCACCTGGACTGTGTGCCAGGGCGGCAACACCGGTGCCTGTGCCCGGCCCCAATGCGACTGCCGGTGCGCCCGGCTGTGCGTGGCCCTCACCAATTTGCTGCAGGTCTGCCGGGGAGAGCGCGGGGATCGCGCACGCTACCGCGCTGAAATCGTTAATGATTTCGATTCGGGGTGCCCTGGTCCGTGCCAGCAGTAGCTCACGGTCAAACCGCCAACTGCTGTTGGTAAAGCTGATGGTCTCTACATGGGGAGGGCCGGCGACGGCCAGGCAGATAGCTGTCGGGGCACCTTCGGCTAAGCCGGAGGCAGCAATATCCTGCATCAGTCGATCGAGTACGAGGCTGAAATCGGGAAAATTGGCGACTTCATAGGTGGCAATATTCCGATAGCTGCTGTCGTCTGGCGCAGCCACGGCAAAGCGCGCGTTGGTGCCGCCTATATCTCCCACGAGGTGCCAGTGAGTCATCGCATTCATGGTGCTCTTTTCGTCTGCCCTTTTTCTTTTATGAGTGGTTCAATCTGCGAACAGTGTGCTGGCACCGCGCTCGGCATCCCCTACGCGCGCCCTGCTGCCGGCAAAAATCCCGCGACCCACAGTGCCCGGCACTGGTGGCGGTTTGGCCGGCACGCGCGCTGCCAGGGTCGCATCATCGACCTCCAGTACCAGGGTGCCCGCGTGGGCGTCGAGGGTGATCATGTCGCCATTCTCGACCCGGCTGATCATGCCGCCAGCGAGTGCTTCGGGGGACAGGTGAATCGCCGCGGGCACCTTGCCCGATGCACCACTCATGCGGCCGTCGGTAACCAGTGCCACGTGAAAGCCACGGTCCTGCAAAACGCCGAGCATGGGTGTCAGCTTGTGCAGCTCAGGCATACCATTGGCAGCAGGACCCTGGAACCGCACCACGACCACGCAGTCCTGGTCGAGCTTTCCGGCGTCGAACAGTGGCTTGAGCGCGTTCTGGGAATCTATGACGACAGCGGGCCCGCGTACTACGTGGTGTTCGTCCGCCACCGCGGATACCTTGATGACACTGCGACCAAGATTGCCGGTCAGTAGTCTGACGCCGCCTTCCACGGCGAACGGTGCCCCCGGGGCAGCGATGACGTCCGGATCCAGGCTGGCCTCGGGGGCGGGGCGCCATTGAAGATCTTCACCAGCAAGCTTTGGCTCGACCGCGAAGTCGCCAAAGTCGTTGCGGAAGCAGGTTTTTGCGTCGGCGTGCATCAGGCCCATGTTGAGCAGGCTGCGGAACAGGTAGCCGGTGCCGCCGGCCGCATGGAAATGATTGATATCGGCACTGCCATTCGGATAGACCCGGGCCATGAGCGGCGTGGCCTGGGAGACTGCATCGAAGTCGCTCCAGTTCATCACGTATCCCGCGGCCCGTGCGATGGCGATCAGGTGAATACAATGGTTTGTTGAGCCGCCTGACGCCAGCAGGGCAACCAGGGCGTTCACCAGGGCCTTGGCATCCACCACCCGGCCAAGGGGCCGGTAGTCATTGCCCAGCGCCGTAATTCGGGTTATCTGCTCAGCGGCGAAGCGGGTTAGTGCATCGCGAAGCGGTGTTCCGGGATTCACGAACGAGCTGCCCGGAAGCTGCAGGCCCATGGCCTCGACCATCATCTGGTTGGTGTTGGCGGTGCCGTAGAAGGTGCAGGTTCCGGCCGAATGATACGAGGCGCTCTCAGCCTCCAGTAACTCCTGCCGACCTACCTTGCCCTCTGCAAACAGCTGCCTGATACGTACCTTTTCCTTGTTTGGCAGGCCTGTGGGCATGGGTCCTGCAGGTACCAGCATCACCGGGAGGTGGCCGAACTGCAGTGCGCCGATCAGCAGGCCAGGGACGATCTTGTCGCAAATGCCCAGCAGTAGGGCGGCGTCGAACATCTGGTGGGAGAGGGCTATGGCGGTACCCTGGGCGATGTTGTCGCGACTGAACAGACTCAGCTCCATGCCGTCCTGGCCCTGGGTTACGCCGTCACACATGGCCGGCACGCCGCCCGCTACCTGGGCGGTGCCGCCGGTGCCCCGCACAGCAGATTTAATCAACTCCGGGTAGTCGGCGTAGGGCTGGTGTGCAGACAGCATATCGTTGTATGCGGTGACGATACCCACGTTGGCCGCGTCCATCATCTTGATGACGGACTTCTCCTCGGTGGAGCAGGCCGCGAAACCGTGGGCGAGGTTGCCACAACTCAGTCGCGTGCGGTCGACCGGGTTGGCGCCCATGTCGTCAATCATGGCCAGGTAGTCGTCGCGCAGCGAACGGCTGCGAGTTTCTATGTCCTTGGTGATCCGGATGATCTCAGGGTGCATTCAACCACCTTGTGGCGTAGCGCCTGTGGATTGTAAAATGTAATAAAACCACATAACTGATCTAATTATCCAGCTTTTCTTGTAAAAATGTAAATTTACAACACAAAGTATCCAGGGTGGGTGACATGTGCCGAGATGACGGTTTATCGGCGTTTACCTGTTGGGCCGGGAGTTCGGAGGCCGCGTGGGAGCGAGTGGCACGCGCGGATTACGGGTCGACAAAAATTTCCAGAATTTCGTCTCCGTGGCTATCGAAGCTTCCCGTCGAGTGCCAGCCCAGGTGCCTGTAGAAACCATGGGATCTGCTTGCCGGGTCAGGGGAGCATGCCAGGAACAGTCGGGTGTGTCCCAGCTGTGCCAGCGTTTCGCTGGTCCTGCGCAGAAGCTCCTGGCCAATACCAAGATTCTCAAACTCAGGCAGCATTGCCACGACTTCGATCTCCCCGGTTTCACGGGAGCCGAAGCAAAATCCGACGATGTTCCCATCGACTGTGCAGACGTGACCGGGCAGGGTGCCGGAGCGTATATTGCCGGCCCAGGATTCTGAGGTGACACCGATGGAGCGCAGCCACGCCTCCGAGGCGGCGTTTTGTCTGGTCTTGCCACGAACGACCACGCACTCTGGTGCATCATCTGGCAATGCTGCTCTATAGTTCAAAGGCTTTGTCGGGAGAATGGCCATTGCGACGAGGATGCGTCAAAAAGACTTCCGATTAAAGAACTTATGACATCGATCTGGCGGGCTTGAGATAGCGGTTGGCTTAAGCTAGCGTTTGCTTAACCCGGGTAAATTTGAGGTGAGGATGAAAGAGCTGCGCCGTTGGGCACTGCGAAAACGCGTCAGGCCGATTGCCGCGGTGCGGGCGATACGGGGCCTGCTGCGGGACCCGGATGACACCGGGCAGGTGTTCAAGATTATCGAGGCACTCAAGGGGGATAGCATCACCGCGCCCCTGCGTCGCCTGAAAGCTGACCCGGTGGGCGCAGCCATGCTCGATGAGCGAATCGACATCGTTGAGAAACTGAACGACCGGGATACGCTGCGTGCCCTGCCCGAGGGCAGTATCGGCAGGGCGTATTACGACTTCGTGCACTCGGAGGGCTTATCCGCCGACGGTTTGATCGCCGCCCGCGAGGAGGCCCCGGAATACGCCGGCTTATCCGATGACGAGCAATGGTTTGTAAACCGGCTGCGCGATATCCACGACCTGCAGCATGTGCTCACGGGCTACAACCGCGACCCCCTCGGTGAACTGGCCCTGCTGTCGTTCATGACCACCCAGGTGCCTAACCGCGGCATCAATTTCATCATCATGGTGGGTAGCCGCAAATTCAAAAAGGATTACCCCGAACTGAACGTCAAAGGACTCGTCGCCGAGGGTCGCAAAATCGGCGAGGGTGCCGCATGGATGCCCGCCATCCGCTGGGAAGACCGACTGCACGAATCCCTTGCGGCCGTCCGTGAAGAGCTGGGGTTCCAAACGCCGGCTAGCTACCAGGTGGCGAGTGCCGGGTTCAGTTAGTGTTTGGTGGAGGTGTAGTTCTCGCATCCACACTTACGGCTTTGAGTTGCGCATATAGGCAGTTGAACTAAGGTTAGGGACATATCGAAGGAGGGCGTCATGCGCTATTTCTTGTTTCCCCTGGTCCTTACTTTTTTCGCTGCTTCGACAGCGATGGCGGCAAAGACTGTAGACGTCACAGTCGTACCGGACGGAAATTTCCCCTATCGAGTCGTGAGTACGCCGCCCGGCATTGAC